>JBBSNE010000133.1:0-7293 GCA_038232815.1 Euzebyales bacterium
GACTACGGCAGCGTGGTGGCTGAACATCAGACCGTCCGCGACGCGGTCGGGATGTTTGACCTGAGCCACCTGGGCACCGTCGTCGTGAGCGGACCCGATGCGCAGGCGGTGGTGCAGCAGGCGTTCAGCAATGATGTGGCGGCGTTGCCGGTCGGCCGTTCCCACTACTCACTCTGTCTGGACGAGCAAGCGGGGATCATCGACGACCTGCTGGTCTACCGCTTGGCCGATCGATTGCTGGTGGTTCCCAACGCGGCCAACACCGCGGCGGTGGCCGGTCGCTTGTTGGACTGCTCGCGCCCAGTCGACGCGACTGTCGAGGTGGTGGACATGGCCTGTATCGCGGTGCAGGGGCCGGAGTCGGTCGCGGCGTTGTCCGCCGGCATGGCCGCTGCCCGCATCGATGCCGTCCCGGCACAGCTGTCCTATCTCGACTGTGTCGCGATTGACGACGGTGGGGTGTTGTCGCGATCCGGATACACCGGAGAGCTCGGATTTGAGGTCTTCTTGGACGGCCCCCGTGCGGTCGGCCTGTGGGACGAGTTGGCACAGGCCGGGGTGGCGCCGGCGGGCCTGGGTGCGCGTGACACCCTACGGCTTGAGATGGGCTACCCGTTGCACGGCAATGACATCTCCACCGACACGACCCCGGTCGAGGCATTGTTGAACTGGGCGGTCAAACCGGGCACCGGTTTTGTGGGAGAGGATGCATACGTTGACGCGAAGGAGGCCGGCCCGTCGCGGAAGCTCCGGGGGGTGAAAGCCGAGGGGCGGCGTCCCCCGCGGTCAGGCGACACCGTCCTGACCGACGGGTCTGCGGTCGGCCTCATGACGTCGGGAAGTTTTTCTCCGGTCAACGAGTGTGGCATCGGATTGGCCTACCTAGCAGCCGACATCGAGCCTGGCGCCACTGTGCAGGTCGATGTCCGCGGCCGACCCGTGGACGCCGAGGTCGTTCGCCCCCCGTTCGTGCAATCCCACACCAAGTGAACACTTGGTCATGAGTTCGGCCCCTCCGAAGGTCCACGACCGCAGCGACCCGGCGCCCACGGGTGACGGCGACCTGCGCATTGGCACCGCCCGGGTGGAACCGGGGAGACGCGCGGATCTGCGACTGCGCGTCAGCGAGTCCTACGTGGGGGAACACCTGTCCATTCCCGTCACCGTCATCAACGGAGCCAAACCGGGAGTTGCGCTGTTCGTCACCGCCGCAGTGCATGGCGACGAGCTGAACGGGATCGGCATCGTGCAGGAACTGTTGAGCGCCGTCCATCCCGGCCAACTGTGCGGCACGCTGATCCTGGTTCCGGTCGTCAACGTCCTGGGTCTGCCGCTGCGCAGCCGTTACCTGCCGGACCGGCGTGACCTGAACCGTAGTTTTCCCGGTTCCGCCGAGGGGTCGATGGCAGCCCGTCTGGCCCACACGATCACCACCGAGGTGGTCGACAACTGTTCAGTCGGGGTGGACCTGCACACCGGTGCGACCGGCCGGACCAACCTGCCGCAGATTCGGGCGATGCTTGATGATCCACAGACCCTTGCCTACGCCAGGGCCTTCGGGGCGCCGATCATGGTCGACGCGCCACAGCGTGCCGGCTCGATGCGGGCCGTGGCCCATGACCGCGGCGTTCGGGTGCTGACCTATGAGGCCGGTGAGGCCCTGCGGTTCGACGACGACGCAATCGGTGTCGGGGTTGCCGGTGTCACCCGCCTGATGGTCCACCTCCAGATGTTGCCTGGCGGAACGGTGGCCGACGCTGCCGACCTGGCAACCCTGGAAGCCGACGAGACGCATTGGGTCCGGGCCGATCGTGGAGGGATCATCACCCTGCGGGTCAGCCCGGGCGACACCGTCGCTGCGGGGCAAGAGTTGTGGACGGTGTCCTCACCGTTCGGGCAGGACCGCGATCCCAAGGTCTCACCCTATGACGGCGTGGTCATCGGGTCCTCGACGGTGCCACTGGTGAACCCGGGCGATGCCGTGGTCCACATCGCCGTCCCCGGCGGGGAAGGGGACTTCGACGAGGTCGTCGACGTCGAGTCGTTCTGGTGAGACACCCGTGCGGGTGGTGATCTGTCCGGACAAGTTCGCCGGGACGTTGACCGCGGTCCAGGCAGCGGCGGCGATCGCCACCGGGTGGCATTCGGTACGACCGGATGACGAGCTGTTGTCGGTTCCCCTTGCCGACGGCGGTGAGGGCACAATTGAGGTGATCGCCCACGCCCGTGATGATGTCAAGGTCCACACAGTCGAGGTCGCCGATGCCACAGGTGTGGCAACCCAGGCCGCCTGGGTGTCTGTGCCCGACGGCACCGCAGTGGTCGAGGCAGCGCAGGCGTGTGGACTGTCGGTGCTTCCCCACGACGCCCGCGACCCGTTGCAGACCACGACCTATGGGGTCGGTCAGCTGTTGGCGGTCGTGTTGGGGACCCGACCCACTCGGATCGTCGTCGGCCTGGGCGGTTCGGCGACGGTTGACGGCGGGGCGGGCATGATGTCGGCGTTGTCGGGCCATGGGGTTCGCCGAGCCGACGGCAACGGGGTGAAGGTCGGCGGGCGTTGGGTGGCCCAGGTCGCGGCCGTCCCACCCGCACCGGCGGTCCCACCGATTGTGATCGCCAGCGATGTGACCAATCCGTTGTTGGGGCCAGACGGGGCGGCGGCGGTCTTTGGACCCCAGAAGGGCGCCGACGCGCCGGCGGTGCGGGAGTTGGAGACAGCACTGCACCACTGGGCCGATGTGGTCGAACAGTCTCTGCCGGGGGGCCCCTGGCGCGACCGGCCGGGCGCCGGCGCGGCCGGGGGGCTGGGGTTTGCGTTGATGGCGTTCTTGGACGCCCGAATGGACAGCGGCGCGGCGACCGTCGCCGATCTGATCGGCTTAGACCTCCACGGGGCCGACGTGGTGATCACCGGCGAGGGATCGCTGGACGCCCAGACACTGGCCGGCAAGGGCCCTGCGGAGATAAGAAGTCGAGGGACGGATGCCGGGGCGATCACCGTCGCGGTTGCCGGGGTCATCAGCGACGACGCAGGATCCGACTTCGACATCGCCGAATCCCTGGGGCCCGACGGCATGACCCGACCGTCTGAGATGGTGAGCCGGGCGGCTGCCCGGGCCGCAGCCCGACTTGACCGGGCCTAGAGTCAGATCCATGGAGGATTTCAAACCGGCCACCCGCCGGGTCATCGCTGCCGCCGCCGAACACGGCCTGACCCCAGATGTACAGCGGTTCCCCGCCGGGACGGCCACCGCCCAGGACGCTGCCGACGCGATCGGCTGCCCTGTAGGCGCCATCGCCAAGAGCATCGTGGTGACCAGCGACGACGGTCCGGTGCTGGTGCTGACGTCTGGCGTCAATCGGGTGGATTTCGCGAAGGTGGCACAGGCCGCGGGTGTGACGGGGGTACGACGGGCATCGGCTGACGAAGCCAAACAGGCAACGGGGTATGCAATCGGTGGGACCGCCCCGTTCGGTCATCCTCAGTCCCTACCGATCCTTGCCGACGTCGATCTGATGGGCTACGCGACGGTCTGGGTGGCCGCCGGAACGCCTGACACGGTGTTTTCGATCACTCCGGACCAACTGGTCGCCACCACGGGCGCCCCCGTGGTCGAGGTCGCCGACCGCTGACCGATGTTGGTTGCGGATTATGATCGTTCAGACCGGTACACTGGCGCTTGCCATGAGCGACACCACCACCGCCCCGTCCACCACCGACGCCTCCAGCGAGGCCGACACGACCGTCGACAGCCCGATTGCGCTGACCGACTCGGCGGCCGCCAAGGTCCAAGAGCTGATGTCTCGCGAAGGGGACGCCAGCAGCATCTCGCTTCGGATCGCCGTTCAGCCCGGCGGTTGTGCCGGGATGCGCTACGCCCTGTACTTCGATGATCGCCAACTGGACAACGATGTCGTCAACGACGTCAACGGTGTCCCGGTCCGCATCGACAAGATGTCCACCCCCTATCTGCGCGGGACGACCGTCGACTGGGTCGACAGCCTGCAGGGCGCCGGCTTCTCCATCGACAACCCGAACTCGCAGTCGTCGTGCGCATGCGGGGACAGCTTCAGCTAGCAGGCGCGTTGCCCGACCCTGGTGCGACGTGTGACGTGCGACCCGGGGTCATGCCACGCTGCTGAGTCGGCTGGCCGAGCGACCAACTCGGTGTTGTGGCGACCTGGCGGATTGACCGGCCGGGCGCAACCCCTACTGATGTAGCAGACGTGTTGATATTACGTGAACACGGGAAGAACCATCGTAGGATGCAACCCGCATGGGGTCGGCGACGAAGGCGGCCCCTCGATCCCCTCAGTCCTGGAGGCACCTCAGGTGTCAGACACTCTCCCCAGCCCCACCGAGCAGGCCCAAAAGCCGGTCGAGCGACTGGACACCGTCACCATTCGATTCGCCGGGGACTCCGGCGATGGGATGCAGTTGACGGGAACCCGGTTCACCTCGGCGACCGCGGACGCCCACAACGACCTGGCGACGCTGCCGGACTTTCCGGCCGAGATCAGGGCCCCAGCCGGATCCCTGCCAGGCGTCTCGGGTTTCCAGCTGCACTTCGCCGACCACGACATCTTGACCCCTGGTGACGCCCCCGACGTGCTGGTGGCGATGAACCCGGCGGCGTTGAAGACCAACCTCGGCGATCTGGTCAGCGGCGGGACCCTGATCGTCAACACCGACGCCTTCACCCGGGGAAACCTGAAGAAGGCGGCGTATGAGACCAGTCCGCTGGATGACTCCACCCTCGAGGGGTACCGGGTGTTCCAAGTGCCCATCACCTCGATGACGGTCGGGGCACTGGACTCCTTCGATCTGCCCAAGAAGGAGAAGCAGCGGTCGAAGAACATGTTCGCCCTGGGGCTGATGTCGTTCATGTTCAGCCGGCCGACCCAGGGCACCGAGGAGTGGTTGCGGGCCAAGTTCTCCAAGACCCCTGAGGTCGCCGAGGCCAACATCGCCGCGTTCCAGGCGGGCTGGTCGTTTGGTGAGACCACCGAGATCTTCAGCCACCGCTACGAGGTGCCGCCGGCCAAACTGCCCCCGGGCATCTACCGCCAGATCACCGGCAACCTGGCGTTGTCCTACGGTTTGATCGCGGCGGGGGAGTTGTCAGGTCTGCCCTTCTTCTTGGGCGGCTATCCCATCACCCCCGCCTCAGACGTCCTGCATGAGCTGAGCAAGCACAAACACTTCAACGTCAAGACCGTGCAGGCCGAGGATGAGATCGCCGGCATCGGGGCCTCGCTCGGGGCGGCGTTCGCGGGCAACCTGGCCGCCACGGTCACCTCCGGTCCGGGTGTGGCGCTGAAGACCGAAACCATCGGCTTGGCGTTGTCGGTCGAACTGCCCCTCATTGTGATCAACGTGCAGCGTGGTGGCCCCTCAACCGGACTGCCGACCAAGACCGAGCAGTCAGACCTGTTGCAGGCCATGTACGGGCGCAACGGGGATTCCCCGGTGCCCATCATCGCCGCGGCAACCCCCGGTGACTGCTTCTACGCCGCGATTGAGGCCGCCCGCATCGCCCTGAAGTATCGCACCCCGGTTTTCTTGCTGTCCGACGGGTACCTGGCCAACGGCGCCGAACCATGGATGGTGCCCGACGTGAACTCGCTGCCGGATCTGACCGGCACCGTGCAATTTGCCGCCCCGTCAAACGGCCAGGAGTTCATGCCGTTCCAACGCGACCCCTCCACGGGCGCGCGGCCCTGGGCGATCCCCGGGACACCGGGTCTGGAACACCGCATCGGGGGGCTCGAGAAAGAAGATGTCAGCGGCAACATCTCCTATGACCCCGACAACCACCACCACATGACCATGTTGCGTCAGGCAAAGATCCAAGGGATCGCGGCTGACATCCCTCAGCTGGTCGTTGATGGGGACGACGACGCCGATGTGTTGGTCGCCGGCTGGGGATCGACCTACGGGCCCATCCGTCAAGCCGTCCGCAAGGTCCGCAAGACCGGCCGCAAGGTCGCCCGGGTCCACTTCCGTCATCTGAACCCGTTCCCGGCAAACACCGAAGAGGTGCTGCAGCGGTACCAACGAATCGTGGTGCCCGAGATGAACACCGGTCAACTGTCCCTGCTGTTGCGGGCACAGTTCCTGGTCGACGCCCGCGGCTACAACCAGGTCCGTGGCCTTCCGTTCACCACCCAGGAACTGGCCTCAGACATCACTGCCCACATCGACGAGGTCTCGTCATGACAACCATCACCGAAGCCGGCGGCCCAGAGCTGCCCCAGTACACCAAGAAGGATTTCACCTCTGACCAAGAGGTCCGCTGGTGTCCCGGGTGTGGGGACTACGCCATCCTGGCCAACGTCCAGTCGATGATGCCGGACCTGGGGGCCCGGCGAGAGGACGTCGTGTTCGTCTCAGGAATCGGCTGTTCCAGCCGCTTTCCGTACTACATGGACACCTACGGATTCCACTCGATCCACGGTCGTGCGCCTGCCATCGCCACGGGGGTCGCGACCGCCAACCCGGATCTGAAGGTCTTTGTCATCACCGGTGACGGTGATGGGCTGTCGATCGGCGGTAACCACCTGATCCACGCCCTGAGGCGAAACGCCAACCTGACCATCATCTTGTTCAACAACCAGATCTACGGGTTGACCAAGGGGCAGTATTCGCCCACCTCAGAGGTGGGCAAGATCACCAAGTCCACGCCGTTCGGGTCGCTGGACCACCCGTTCAACCCCGTCTCGGTGGCTCTGGGGGCCGAAGCGTCCTTCGTGGCACGCTCCATCGACACCGAGCGTGATCACTTGCGAGAGATGATCGAGGCCGCCGCTGCGCACGAGGGCGCGTCGTTCATCGAGGTCTATCAGAACTGCAACATCTTCAACGACGGCGCTTTCGAGGTGGTCAAGGACCAACCAGAGGAAAACCAGATCCGCCTGGTCCACGGCGAACAGATCCGGTTCGGTGCAGACGGTGAGAAAGCGCTGCTGATGTCCGCCAAGGGGGCGATGAGCATCGTTGCGGCCGCTGATCACGACGACGACGAATTGATGGTGCATGATGCCCATCGCGAAGATCCCACCCTCGCCTTCGCACTGTCGCGCGTGGCCCTGTCGCCGACCAGTCCCACACCGATTGGGATCTTCCGCCAGATCAACCGGCCCGTCTACGACGACCAGGTGCAAGCACAGCTCGACGCCGACGTCGCCCAACGTGGTGAGGGCGACCTGGCCACACTGCTTGCGGGCAAGGAGACCTGGGAAGTCACGACGTAGGTCGGGCCTGTTTGTATGGGCCCTGTTTGTATGGGC
>JBBSNE010000134.1:0-7274 GCA_038232815.1 Euzebyales bacterium
ACCTTGGTCATCTTGGCGGTCAGGGTGTCCACGGCCAGCAGATCACCGGGCAGATCCTGGGTTGGAGAGGGCTCGGCGGGGGTTGTCTGAGAAGTCACGCAGCTTCCTTTTGGGCGGGCGGGTCAGCTCTTCAACGGGGCGACATCCTCACCAGGTGGCAGGGAAAAAGGGTGTGCGGTTGGTAGGCCGCCATCAGCCGGCAACGTGCGATTCAGTTCGTCAGACGCCTCTGCCAGCTCCTCGATCAGCTGATGCCGGTGCATGTAGGTGGATGCGACGGCCTGAATGATGGCGGTGGCAGGCAAGGCCAGCAACGCCCCCACCGCCCCCAGCGATGTCGCGCCGACGATCACGCTCACAAACGCCACCGCTGGATGGATGTCCATGGCCGCGGATTGCAACCGCGGTGCAAGCAGATAGTTCTCGATCTGTTGGTACACCGTCATGAACACCAGTACCCAGATCGCGTCGGTGGGCTGATTGACCAAGGCCACCATCAGCACCAACAGGCCACCCAAATAGGTCCCGATGACAGGGATCAACGCCCCGGTCATACCGACCCACAACCCCAGAGGGAGGGGATAGGGCACATCGAGCAGCAACAGCACCACGGTCGTGACGGCCGCGGCGACGCCCGCCAACAGCACCCTCGAGTAGATGTAGCCACCGGTCTTGGCCACAGCGATCTCCCACACCGCCAACAACTCCCGTTGCCGCTTGGGGGAGAGTGGACGGGCAAGGGCCGCCCGGAACCGGGGCCCGTCCGCAACCATGTAGAACGACACCAACAAGACGGTCAGGCCCTGAAACAGCACGCCGACAGCCGTTGCTCCAAGACCGACCACGCTACCGGCGGCCCCCAAGACGTTACCGGTCACACCTTCAGCAAGACCACCGGAGCCCAATTGGCGCCCCAGACCTATCAACTCTTGGTTCAGATCCCCATCGGGGTCCAGTTGCAGATCAAGGACGGGGACTTGCGCAAGCAATTCGTTCAGTTCCCCGACCGACCGAGGCATGTTCCGCAACAGGTCGGCGACCTGATCGACCAACAGCGGGATGATCGAGCCGAAGGCCGCAATCAACGCGATGAGCGACCCGGCGAACACCACGGCGGTGGCCGCTCCGCGTCGCCAGCCGTGTCGGCCCAGCCACTGCACCGCTGGTTCGACTGCGAAGGCTATGAACAACGAGACCAGCAACATGACCAGGACCGAGCGCAATGACCTGATCATGACCACGGCGGCGTAGCCCAGGACGAGCACACCAAGCAGGCTGGCCAACCGTCGGGGCTCCGGTAGCCACGAAGCGTTGGATCCGGCCGTGGTCGCCCCCGTGGCAGCGCCCGGCACGTCGCTGTCGTCGTTCATCGGTTGGACGATTCTACCGCGGGGCCGGCCAGGGCCCGCATCAGCAGTCCCGCCCGGGGCTTGGGCCGAAACCAGGTGGTCTTGGATGGCATACGCAGGCCCGCGGCGGCTACTGCGTGAACCTGCTCTGCTGTCGGCGGACGTAACAGCAGCAGGGTGTCGGGGGTACCGGATGTGATGCGGGTCAGCGCGGGGCCAAGGTCCACGACCTCTTCGACGGATCCGGTATCAGCGAATTCGGCCACGATCAGCTGGGTCGCCACCGTGACATCGAGCTGTCGAAGTGGGGGGGCAAGGGTCAGCTGCCCGCGAATCGCGTCGGGGTCGATTGCCTGCAGAACCCAGGACCCACTGCTGGTGACGACGCCGAATGCCAAGCCGGGAAGCGCGGCCACCGCTCGTTCCAGAGCGGGGATGGAATCAATCCACCGCAACGATCTGAATCCCTCGATGGTTGGCGTGCCGTCGGTTTCGACATGTGGCAGCCCATGCACCAGGCGGTGAACCGCGTTCAGTTCGGGACCGTGGTCGACGGCATCGACGATCCAGACGGTGATCTTGCCCCAACGCCCCAGAGGTTGGCCATCTCGAAGCAGTTGTGCGCGGATCCTCTGCGCTGCCGCGACGCGATGATGTCCGTCAGCCAGGACTGCAGTCACACCTGCGAAGGCCGCAGCCAGCCCGCTCAACGCCTGAGGATCGGCGATGCGCCAGATCCGATGATCAATCTGACCTTCATCGGTGAACGCACAAACGGGACGGTGCCGCCTGGCGGCATCCACCAATTGTCCAGCGGCCGGTATGCCCACGACGTGAATGGCCACCACCGGCGTCAGGTCGACTGGGACCTGAAGCATCCGTGACTGTCGCATCGCAACGCGATTTTCGTCGACGTCTTCGTGCAAGAGAAGATGCCCGTCATCGATGTCGGCCAGATCCAACGTTGCGACGATGCCCCGCTGGAGGGCAGGAACGCCCCGCCGCAACTCGTGTTCCTCATAGACATACATGGCGGGATGTGGGTCTTCGGTGACGACGCCGGTGCGCCTCCATCGCGTCAGGGTCGCTGATGCCGTGCGGTAGTCATCGTCACGGCCTGCCGCCCCACCCGTTGGGTCGCGCACCGTACCGGCCATCAGTTGTAAGACCGTGTACGGGTTGGACGTCCGATGACGGATGTACCGCACCCCGTCGAACCTGTCGTAGGGCGGGGCGGAGGTTTCCGACGGGGGGCCCGCCACATCGGGGTTGTAGCGCAGGGCGTGGAACGGAGCCATCCTCATCGAAACGTCAACTGCAGTGCGACCAACGGCGTCGCGGCCGACGCAGGTCGACGTGCCCGCCGTCGATGAGCGTTATCCTGCATGGTGTGGCCGTGACGCCGGCTCATTGATGTCTGCCAATCAAGGGAGTGAACCCGTGGAATCTGTTTGGAAAAAGTACCTCGACATTGCGGCGAGCCTGACGGAGGTCCCGCGGCGAAGGGCCGAGGAGGTCGTCAAGGCGATGGTGGCCCGCGGAGAAGTGGCGGCAAATGCCAGCGAAGCAATGGTGGATGCCCTCTTGGGCCAGGTCCAACACAACCGCGAGACGATTCAAGAGATCGTGACCAACGAGGTGGAGCGTGCCCTGGGAAACGCCGAGGCGGTCCGCAAGAACGCTTTCGATACCTTGGAGAGCCGCCTGAACCTGCTTGAACGGATTCGTGGCGGGGACGACGAAGGCGCCGACGACACGCCCCGATCGTCAACCGACGACGCATCGTCGACTGCGAAGGAGACCGCGGCCAAGACGACGGCCGCGAAGGCCTCGGCCGAGACGGAGTTCCCAGTTGACCCAGCCCCTGAAACGGGGGTGAATGCCGCAGAAAAGTTTCCGGCATCCACGGCAACGACGACTGCGGCCGGCAGGACTGCTGCGGTCGCTGGGCAGGATTCTGACACAACACCTGACCTTGCCGCGTCAGCCACGGAACCATCACCCACGTCAACGGCTCGAGAGACGGCGGCGAAATCAACCGCGACCTCCGCCGCCTCGACAACCAGCACGTCCACGGCCAAGAAGTCCACGGCCAAGAAGTCGCCGGCCAAGAAGTCCACGGCGAAGAAGCCCGCCGCCGCGAAGAAGTCCACGGCCAAGAAGTCCACGGCCAGCAGCTCCCCGGCCGATGCGCCGACGGCCGAGAAGGAACCGGCGAAGAAGGCCGCCACCAAGAAGTCGACAGCAAAGAAGTCCGCCCCCAAAAAGTCCGCCGCAAAGAAGTCCCCGACCGCGAAGAAGTCGACAGCAAAGAACTCGAGCGCACCTCGTGGAGGTGGCAACGCATGAATGATGAGACCCCTGATCGCGTCGACCAGATACAAACCGCCCTGGATGGCATCGAGCAGCGGCCGTTGGCCGAGCACGTCGGCGCACTCAGTCAATCCTTGGATGCGATCATCGAGGAATTGGACGAGTTGGCGCGAAGCATTCCCGCGGCCCGCTGAGCCGATGCGTGCCGAATATGGTGTGCATCCGCCCGCCGGGGGCCTGTGAAGGATGCCCGGTCGGCGCGTCCGACTGGACACCGAGATGGTTCGGCGGAAGTTGGCGTCTTCACGCACTGCAGCACAGGCACTGATCACACGGGGGGACGTTTCAGTCGAGGGAGTGGCGGTTGCCAAACCTGCAAGCCTGATCACGGCTCAGCAGGCAATCGACGTCGCTGTCGAATCCCCGCGGTTCGCGTCTCGGGGCGGGCTCAAACTGGATGCCGCCCTTGACGACCTCGGGATCGATCCCACCGGTCGGGTGGCCCTGGATGCCGGGGCGGCGCACGGGGGCTTCACCGATGTGCTCTTGCGTCGGGGCGTTGCCCATGTGGTCGCGGTCGACGTCGCCTATGGGCAATTTGCCTGGCGGTTGAGAACCGATCCACGTGTCACCGTGTTGGAACGGTTCAACGTCCGCAGGTTGACTGCAGCAGACCTCGGCGACCACGTGCCGGATCTGGTGGTTGCCGACCTGTCCTTCATCTCCTTGACGACGGTGCTGCCGGCGTTGGCCCGGTCGGTGCGCCCCACCGCAACCCTGCTGCCGATGGTCAAGCCGCAGTTCGAGGCAGGACCCCGCAACGTCGGCAAGGGCGGGGTGGTGCGGGACCCTGACATCTGGCATCAGACGATCACCAAAGTCATACAGATCGCGGCCGACCTGGGGTTCGTCCTTCGTGGCGTTGTTCCCTCACAGGTCCCCGGCCCGGCGGGCAACATCGAGTTCTTCCTGCATCTGGGCGGTGGCGCAGGACCACAACCCCTGGCCGGCGACGCCGAACGGATGATCGCCGAGGCCGTGGGTGACGGCAAGCTGTTACGCGCTGGCGGCCACTAACATGAATCCCGACATGGATCGTTCTTCGCTGACCGCAGACAACGCCCCGGTTCTGACCGATCTGGAGATTTCCGGGGTGGGGATCATCGATCACGTCCATCTGGAACTTGCGCCCGGGTTGAATGTGTTGACCGGCGAGACCGGCGCCGGCAAGACGATGGTGGTGACGGGCCTGCAATGGTTGTTGGGTCGGCGGGCGGACAAGGACAAGGTCAGGTCAGGCGCCAAGGGAGCAGTGGTCCAAGCCCGTATCGAGGGGGCAGGAACCTGGGCAGGTGACTGGACCGACGACGACGAGTTGCTGGTTGTCCGTGAGGTGGGGGCACGCGGCGACGACGATCAGTCGGCGGGCAGGTCGCGGGCCCGTCTGTCCGGTCGGATGGCGCCGGCGTCGGTGTTGGCGGAGGTCCTTGCACCGGTCATCGAGATTCACTCCCAGCACGAATCGTTGCGCCTGGCAGACCTTGACGAGCAACGCCGACTGCTGGACCGCTTCGGATCCGCCATGATCGATGGGCCGAAGACTGCCTATCGCGCGGCCTATGAGATGTGGCGGGAGGCCGTCACGATGCATGAGACGGCGCAACGGTCATCTCGCGACGACGCCCGTGAAGCGGATCGATTGCGTTTCGAAGTGGACGAGATTCGACAGGTGGCACCCCGCCCCGGGGAGGAAGATGAGCTCGACGAGGCCATCAACCGTCTGGAATACGCAGAATCGTTGCGAAACGCCGCCACGACAACCGCGTCTGCCCTGACCGCTGAACACGGGGCCCGTGATGCCCTGGGCGCTGCCGTGGACGCCCTACGAGGAGTGGTCGCACACGATGCGAGCCTTGAGGAACCACTGGGCCGGCTCGAAGCCGTCCTTGCAGAAGCCCAGGAGATCGCATTTGAGATGGCTTCCTATGCCGACGGCTTGGACGCCGATCCGGCGGGGTTGGACCAGACGCTGGGTCGACGTGCAGCCATCGGTGGGTTGTTGCGCAAGTACGGTCCGCACACGACCGACGTGATTGCGTATCTGGAGCAGGCCGAAGAGCGCCTGACGATCGTCGACGGGGGCGACGAACGACTGAGGCAACTGCGGCAGGCAGCAGATCAGGCCGAAAAAACCTTGACAAGCGCCGGGGACAGCTTACGAGCGGCGCGGCTGCAAGCCGCCGGCAAGCTGCAAACCGTCGTTGATCGTCACCTGACCGAGTTGGCGATGCCCGACGCACGAACAGAGATCCAGGTCCAGAAGGCAGCGCCACGCTCTGACGGTGCCGATCGCGTCGAGTTCTTGTTGTCAGCGAACCGAGGTCAGCCTGCGTTGCCCTTGGGCGGGTCGGCCAGTGGGGGCGAGCGCAGTCGGGTGGCCCTGGCAGTCAAGGTGGCCTTGGCCGATGCAGATGACACACCGATCATGGTCTTTGATGAGGTTGATGCGGGCATTGGTGGCGAAACCGCCCTGGAGGTGGGACGAAAGCTGTCGCGGTTGGCTGATCGCCGTCAAGTGTTGTGCGTGACGCATCTTGCCCAGTTGGCCGCCTTCGCCGATGCCCACTTCGTCATCACCAAAGAGGTGGTGGGTGGTGCCACCGTCACCAACGTGGAGCGGCTCGACGATACGCAACGTGCGACGGAGTTGTCGCGAATGCTGTCTGGGGCCACCACAAGTCAGGTGGCGCTCTCACACGCTGCCGAGTTGTTGCAGGTGGCCGCCGCCAACACCTGACATCCTCACCGGTAGATGCGGTTGCGGGTTTTTGTCTTCCTACCTGTCCACCAGTCCGGGTCGGGTACGTAAAACCCTGCGATTGCGCTGTTAGGGTGCAGCGAAATCTCTTTTGGCGTTGCCCGGTTTTTTCAGCCATGCGCGCGGCTCGGCGCTATGCAACGGTGCAGCCCATGATGACCCGCCCTCCGAGGAACAGTGACTTCAGCCACCGACTTCAGCACGCTTGGCCGTCTCGGCAACGCTGGAACCCCTCCCAAATCGCGGTCGAAGCGCCCCCGTCCGGTGCGGCGACGGTCCAAACCGAATGGCTCGTTTCCGCCTCGTCCCAGTGCATCCAGGCGTCGCCGACGTCACCTGCCCAGGGGCCCCGGCGGAACGCCTCTGGTTTTTTTGATCGTTGGGGGCGTCGCGCTGTTGACCTTACTGGTCGGCATCCTCGGGACAGTCGCGGGGACGCAGACCAACGTGCTTTCCGCGGTGACCGTCGCTACCCCCGCAGTCGATCCCGTACTACAGGCCAGACTGCTGGCCGGCCCCGTGGAGGAGGTAGAAGGCGGCAGTGTGTCACTGGTCCCGGGGGGGTTGTCAGAAGCGGAACCTGTTGCACCTCCACCGCCCTTTGCCGCGGTTGAAGATATCGTCCTTCATCTGCCCCTGTCGGCCCCCGGGATCGTGGTGTTCATGGAGGCAGACAATGCTGCAGCCATGCCATTGGCCCCACTCGGCTCCATGACCACAAACGACAACCCTGACGGTTTCACCTTGGCCCAGACCTTTGATGGGCCTGCGTTCGCGGTGCATGCCCCGCTGTC
>JBBSNE010000135.1:0-7266 GCA_038232815.1 Euzebyales bacterium
GCTGCGGTCACACCGGCGTCGGCGAGCCACGTACGGGTGGGGTCCTCCTTACGCCAGCGGTCACCCGGCGCAAGCAGCAGCACGGCATCGGCGGCCGCCGCGGCCGGGCCAGCCGCCAGCGCATCGGGCCAGTCGGCGGCCGTGGCGATCCACGCCGAGGTCGTTCCCACGCCAGCGTCGACGCTCGCGGCGGCCACCGCTGCCGACGTCCCCAGCCGCGACGCGCCCTCAAGGCGGTCGATCTGCAGTCCCATGGCGGCCAACTCCGCCTCGACGTCCTCGCTTACCGCGGCTGTGCCACCAACGACCGTCACCGCGCCGATACGGGCGTCTTCCAGCGCGGCGCGGGTCTCTGTGGGCAACCGGTCACGTTCGATCAAGAGAATGGGCCGGCCCGTCGCGGTGGCCAGCCCTGAGACGGCGACGGCGTCGGGCCAGCCGCGCGTGGGGTCCGCGTTACCGCCCTCGACGATGTACGCGCGGTCGGCACCGCTGTCGCTGAGGACCGTGGCGGCCGCAGCAGCCGCGGTGGCGAAGCGGTTGGACCCGCCGACCCGCTGAACGTCGATGCCGCGCTCGCGCAGGGCTTGCGCGACACCCTCACCGATGGCGGACTCATCACCTACCAACACGGCCCGTGCGGGCTGCAGGCGGTCGACTTCCTCGGCGACGGCGGGGTGGAGGGCATCGGTGGGCGTGAGGAGCAGCGGACCGTTGGACCGCGTGAGTGGCCCGCCGGCGAGGGCGTCGGGGTAGGCGTCGGCCCGCGCGATGACGACGACCTCCGCGGACGAAAAGACAGCCTTCGACCCCGCCACGGCCGTCTCGACCCGCGAAGGTCCCGACACCCGTGCCACGCGACGCAGGTCTGGCGGCCGCACGGCCGCTGCGGGCCGGTCGTAGCCGTCGTCTTCATCGAACCGGCCGTCTTGGTGTGGCTCAAGACGAACCGCGGTGCCGTCGAGTCGGAGGATCCAGGTCTCCCACAGCTGGCAATGGCAGCCGCTGTCATCGGTGTAGCCCGATGCCACGACGGCGTCAGCCAAGGGAGTCCACGCGACCCGGACGAGGGGCACCTCCACCACCGTCAGCGCTTCGACGTCGCCGCTCTCAAGATCCGCAAGCACCACGCCCCCGTCGGCGATCGCCACCGTACGGCCGTCCGATGCGACCTCGACGTCCTTAGGGGCCTTGCCTTCGGAGCCCGACTCGTTGACCAGCGTCCGCACGCCGCTACCCGGTTCCAAAAGCTCCACCGCGTCCTGCCACGCGACCACCAGCCTGTCGCCCGTCGGCGTCCAGGCGATGTCGGCGAGAGCCGGAAGCCGCTCAGTGAGCACCGCCTCCGAACCGTCCAGTCCGGTGGTCACGACCGCGGGCGACAGGCCTTCCGATCGGCGCAAGAACGCGATGCGGTCACCGGTCGGGGACCACGTCGGCCGCGTGTCGAACGTGGCGTCGGGCGGCGCAGACACCTCCGACACCTCGCCCGTGACTACCTCCACGACGGCGATGCTCGATCCGATGCTGCCGCCGTCTTGTCGTAGCGCGGCAAAGGCAACTGCGGAGGCGTCGGGCGACCACGTCAACGGCCCCTCGACCGCGGGCACCGCAAACACCGTGGGCGGTCCAAGGACGCCGTCGACAACAGCCGCGATTCCAACGTGCCATCCACCTTCCGGTGAGCTCCACGCGAGCGCCTCACCGTCAGGCGACCACACCGGCCCCAGCCCCGACGGATCCACCACGGCCCGGCCGGCACCGTCGAGACGCTGCACCACCACCCCCTCGACCGTCTCGAGCGCGACCAGCGGCAACCCCGGCTCCTCCGCAGGAAGGGGCACCGCCGCACCAACCGCCGACCCCGGGGACGCCAGCGCCACGACAAGCAACGCGATAGCGATGCTGATCAGCGTCCGGGGACGCAGATGGTCCATGTGCCGACGATATCGCACCCCACTGCTGCAGACGAGAAGCAGCATTGCCGTGGCGTCCGCGCCCAGGATCAGTGCGGCCCCCACCCGACGCTTTAGCCTGATCTGATGACCACTTCGGTACACCGCAAAGTCGATGGGCGGATTGGCACCCTCACTCTTGATCGTCCTGACCGTCTCAATGCGATGTCGGCGGAGATGTTGCGGGAGATCACGGCCGCCGCCGCCTGGTTCGATGCGCAGCCGGAGGTCCGCGTCGTGGTCGTTCATGGCGCCGGTCGGGCCTTTTCAGCCGGTGCCGACCTGTCGTTGATCGCGGGGATGGGCGAGCGGGACAATGATGACGACCCCCGGACCAGGGCCGACCTCGGACGCCGGATGGCCGACGCGGTCGAGGGGATGCGCGCCGTGACCGTGGCGGCGATCCACGGTTGGTGCGTCGGTGGGGCGTTGGTCGTTGCGGCGGCGTGTGACCTGCGAGTTGCTGCCGATGACACCCGATTCTCCATTCCCGAGGTCGACCTGGGAATCCCCCTGGCATGGGGCGGCATCCCCCGCCTGGTCAGGGAGATCGGTCCGGCGTTCACCAAGGAGTTGGTGATGACCGGACGGCCGTTCGACGCGGCCGAGGCCAAAGCTGCGGGCTTCGTCAACCGACTGGTGTCCGCCGAACAAGTGCTGGACGAGGCCAACAATCTGGCCGAGCAGGTGGCGGCCAAGGCCTGGCTGTCGGTGTCGTCCACAAAGCGCCATGTGAACGCCGTGACCGGGCAGATGGTCGGCATCGACCGAAGTTGGTCGGACGCAGACGGGTTGCTGGCCGGCATGGCCGATCCCGAGTGCCAGCAACTACGGCAGAGCTATCTGGACGGCCGCAACTGATCACCCCCTCGAGCAAGGGTGACCCAGCGACGCCGGACTGCCTGGCCGGGTGCTATGCGGCGTGGGTGGTCATGCGGTAGCGGATGCCCTCCGGGCGGATCACCGAGTAGTCGGTCGATCGTTCAGCGACAGGTCGATCGGCGGCGGCAGCCATGGCACGTAGATCCTCTGGGTCCTTTTTGACGCCATGGTCGGATCCCGCCATACGCGAGATTGTTTCCTCCATCAAGGTGCCGCCCAGATCGTTGACGCCTGCTTGCAGCAACTCCACGGCTCGTTCGGTGCCTAGTTTGACCCAGGACAGTTGGACGTTGTCGATGGCACCCTGCAGCACCAGCCTGGCTACCGCGTGGACCTTCACCGTGTCCTCCCAGGACGGTCCCGGGCGGGCGACACCAGCCAGATAGATCGGGGATTGCGAATGGACGAACGGCAACGGCACGAACTCGGTGAAGCCGCCCGTCTCAAGTTGCAGCCGACGTAGCAACCACAGATGGGCGGCCCAGTGCCGCGGTTCGTCGACATGACCAAACATCATGGTCGCCGTCGAGCGCATCCCGATCCCGTGGGCAGCGCGCATCACTTCGATCCAGGCCTGCGTCGGCAACTTGCCCTTGGTCAGGACCCAGCGGACCTCGTCGTCAAGAATCTCCGCCGCAGTGCCGGGAATGGTATCCAGGCCGGCGTCTTGCAGGCCGGCCACGAAGACAGGAATCGACACGCCAGCACGGGTGGCGCCGGTCACGATCTCCATGGGGCTGAAGGCATGCACGTGCATCTGGGGTGTGCGGCCCTTGACCGCCCCGATGACCTGGGCGTAGTGATCGGCGGGCAGATCGGGATGGATACCGCCTTGCATGCACACCTCGGTGGCTCCCCAGTCCCACGCCTCCTCGGCGCGGTCCGCGATTTCCTCCAGCGACAGGGTGTAGGCGTCAGGGTCGTCCCGGCGTTGTGCGAACGCACAGAAGCGGCAGCCGACATAACAGACGTTGGTGAAGTTGATGTTGCGGTTGACGACATAGGTCACGGTCTCACCCGCGCGCTGGCGTCGGACCTCATCGGCAGCGTCGCAGATGGCCGCAAGATCCGTGCCTGCGGCATCGAACAACACCAGGGCCTCGGCCTCGGTGGGGGGAATCCCGTCCACAGCCCGCCCCGCGATCGCATCGACGTCGCCGGTGGTGCGCACACGGGCCGGGCGCAATGCCAATTCCTCAGCGGCGATCAGGGTGGTATCGCCATACACGTCGCTGGCGTCGGTGCGAAGGGTGCCCTGACCGCGGGACCAAGCCGTCAGGCCGTCACCTGCTTGGGCGTCGGTCCAGCGGTCATCCGACCCGGCGTGCTCAAGCATGTCGGGCGCCTGCCACGCCTGGGGTTGGGGGACGTGACCCTCCCGTGCCAAGCCTTCGTCGGTGGCCAGGGCCTGGATCGGTAGACGCATCTGACCCGCCAGCCACGGGTCGGGGCGGCGGACATATTCGGGGTAGACACACAACCGCTCGGTCAGTGTTTTGCCGGCGGCGGCAGTACGTGCGGTCAGATCGTCCAGATGGGGCCACGGTGCCTCGGGGTTGACGTGGTCGGGGGTGACCGGTGAAACCCCTCCCCAATCATCGATCCCGGCGGCAACGATCTGCTCAACATCTGCAGGGGACAGGTTTGGGGGCGCTTGCAGATGCACCTTGGTTGGCAACACCAACCGGGCAACTGCGATGGTCGCCAGCAGGTCGTCACGGTCGGGTTCGGGGGCGTGACGCATCGCGGTGTCGGGCTTGGCCCGGAAGTTTTGGATGATCACCTCTTGCAGGTGACCGTACCGCTTGGCGGAGGCGGCCAGGGCCAGCAGCGCTTGAGCTCGCTCGGGCAGGGTTTCGCCGATGCCGATCAGGATTCCAGAGGTGAAGGGGATGGCGTGCTTGCCGGCGTCCTCCAACACCGCAAGGCGTACGGCTGGGACCTTGTCGGGACAGTTGTGGTGGGGCATTCCCTTCTCGTGCAGCCGATCCGCGGTGGATTCCAGCATCAGCCCCATCGACCCTGAGACGGGTTTCAGCATCGCCAAGTCGGTCCAGCTCAACACCCCGGGATTCAGGTGAGGGATCAGGCCGGTCTCCTCGATCACCCGTATCGCGGCCGCGCGAAGGTAGGCCAGGGTTGAGTCGTATCCGTGTTGATCCAACCACTGGCGGGCGGCGGGATAGCGGTCCTCCGGTGTGTCGCCCAAGGTGAACAACGCTTCTTTGCATCCGGCCCGTTGGCCCTGACGAGCCACCTCCACGACCTGCGTCAGGGACATGTAGGCAGGGATGTCGCCCTTCGGGGGCCAGGCAAAGGTGCAGTAGCCGCACGTATCGCGGCACAGGTGTGTCAACGGGATGAACACCTTGCGGCTGTAAGTCACCCGATCGCCGAAGGCGCCGTCCCGAACCCGCGCGGCAACGCCCATCAGGCGGTCCAGGTCCTCCCCACGGGCACTCAGCAAAGCTGCGGTCTCGTCAGCATTGAGGGTCTTGCCGGCATCTGCTCGGGCCAGCGCCCGACGCAGGCCATGTGTGGCCCCATCGGGAACCGCGTCGGGCTGCTGGTTCATGAAGCGCAGGCTAGCAACATTCGGTGTGCAGCCCACATGCAGACTTCCGTCCGGACATGTCGTTGAGTCGTTGGGGTTAACGCCGTGCCGGCGCCCCCGTGGCGGCCGCCCTCGGCCGGGGGCTGCCACACAAGGCTGGCTGAGTCGCGCACGTCAGATCGGACCCTAGGATCTCTAGAGCCCCGGTCGCGAGCGAGCATCCCGAAATCCGTGACCGCGACAACGGCGAGAACAATTCCCCACCAGAGCATTCCGGAAGCGGCAGCGAATCCCACTGGGATGAGAATCATTGCTGCGATCTTCGCCGGGGTCGCATCGAACGGCAACCTGTCGCAGTTGAAGCACGACCTCAACCAGGGAGTCGTCGCTGTCATAGAACCGAACCGCGTGCACGTACGAACCTTGCCTATCGGGTCGGGCTCCTCACGGATACAGACGGAGTAGCGAGCCGGTCAGCGTGGCAGATTCCGCCCGCCGCGTCCGCGCGGTGCAGGACATGCTGGCCGAGATCGACCGTATCCGGTGCTACAGCACTGATTGCAGAGGACGCCCACGTCTCGACGGGGCCTAAACGTCGAACGTGCTTTGCTGTGCTAGGCGTCTAGCCTCCCTTAACGACCAGCGGATCAGTGCACTCCAACTGCCGACCCGCATCGCAGGCGATCGCCACGATGTCATTGGTGCCCACTCCGACTTGGATTCTGCCAGTTGGAGACGAGCCGGCGAACGCTTCCTCGACCTCACCGCAGGATCTGCCGCCTCAGCCGCCCGGGCCCTGGTCGATGATGCCGTGCTCCACCGCAGCGATGGTGACGGCTCGCCGACCTGGCGATTGGTCGACCCATTCTTCGCTGATTGGATCGACCGGACGTTGCCGTGAGTCGGGGCCGGCCGTCAGCTCGCGTGCCGGTTGCGCCGGCCTCCCTAAGCCCCAACCCGCACCTCTGATCGATAGATCACACTCCGAAATGGCGACGGAATCCCGTCGGATTCCACGCGCTCCCGAAGCTCCCGGGTCATTGGCGGGTCATCGGAGCTCGGACGGCCTACTGCCCAAACGCTGCAGGACGGCTGGCGGACCCGCCTGCTAGTGGAACGAATCGTTGAGCAGGTTGTCGAGTTCGCGGTCGGGGTCAACCTGCACGTCACGGCGTCATTGCCGCGCGCTAGCACTTGGAATCCGCCAAACCCTTCGAGCTGGTCGGCGACGGCTGGACCGTCGCAGGGCAGGACTGATCGTCCGTTCGGTAGGGTTAGGGTCAGCGACAGGAGCAGTCCAGGTGGGGAACCCGCGCGGCGTCAGATGTGAGCATCCCTGGCGGGGATGATCTGGGCATGACCGAACGACGGCAGTCCAGGAGTGCGGCATGAGCCTGCACGTCCATCGTGCTGCCGACGCCCAGGTGCTGGTCGGCGGGCTGGTCGATCTGATTGACGACGGCGGCCTTGGGGCGGATCCGTTTGCCCCAGAGGTCATCGCCGTGCCCAGCCGGGGCATCGAGCGGTGGATCAGCCAGGAGCTCGCCCAGCGTCTCGGTGCCGCCCCTGGGAAGGTCGATGGGATCGCTGCCAACCTGGCGTTCCCCACGCCCGCCACGCTCATCGGCTGGGCGACCCGGTCCCTCGACGGGACGCCGGCCGACCTGCGCCAGCGACGTCCCCACCCCGACCCGTGGAGCCCCGACCGACTGGCATGGACCCTGCTCGAGATCGCCGATGTCATGGCCGCGACAGTGCTCGGCCCATTCGGTTCCTACCTGCAGGGCTCGACCGGACGCACCCGTCGGCTGTCGGCCCTCCGCCACGTCGCCCGCCTGTTCAACCGCTACGGCATCCACCGCCCCGCCATGATCC
>JBBSNE010000136.1:0-7245 GCA_038232815.1 Euzebyales bacterium
CGAGGTGTTCTTCACCATCAGCGGCTACCTGATCACGGCCTTGCTGATCACCGAGTACGAACGAACCGGCACTATCGACCTGATGGCGTTTTGGAAGCGACGCGCAAACCGATTGCTGCCGGCATTGGGCGTGCTGCTGGCCGGTGTAGCCGTGTTGGCGCTGTTCACCGCCCGTGATGCCTTGGTCAGCTTGGGGGCACAGGCTGTGGCTGCGCTGGCCTACGTCATGAACTGGTCGTTGATCGCGACCCAGCAGTCCTACTTCGAGTCCTTCGGCCGGCCGCCCTTGTTGCAGCATCTGTGGTCATTGGCGGTTGAGGAACAGTTCTACCTGGCCTTTCCGATCCTGTTCCTGCTGGGGCGACGACTGATCGGGCGGCGGGCCTTTTTGGCTGTGGTGAGCATCGGCGTCGTGATGTCAACAATCATGGTGTGGCGTGGTTTTGATCCCACCGTCGACCCATCACGGCTGTACTACGGGACCGACACGCGTGCCGCCGGATTGCTTGTGGGGGTGGCACTGGCCCTGGTCTGGCGTCCTTGGACCACCCCAGGTGGCGGCTCGGTTCGCACCGCCGCCGTGCCCGACGTGGTCGGCATCGTGGGCTTGGGCGTGCTGGTCAGCCAATTCATGCTGCTTGGTGCGTATGACGCCCGGCTGTACCACGGCGGCTTCTTGACCGTGTCCGTGGCCACCGCAGCGGTCATCGGCGCGGTTGTGACGCCGGGATCCATGCTTGCGATGCCCTTATCAACCCACCTGCTGCGTTGGGTCGGTGCCCGTTCGTACGGCCTGTACCTGTGGCACTGGCCCTTGTTCATGGTGTTGCGCCCCGGAGTGGACACCATTGTCTCCGATCCCTGGTTGACCCTGATCAGACTTGGTGCGACCGTCGCGATCGCCGAGGTGTCCTACACCTACATCGAACAACCGATTCGTCAGGGTCAGTTTGTCGAGCACGTTCGCAGGCTACGCCGCGCCATCCCCGAACAAGCAGCCTTGAAGCGGGGATCGATCGTGGCCCTGGCTTCGCTTGTCGCACTGGTCGCGGTCGGGAATGCGCAGCTACCAGCGGACCGCGCCAGCGCGCAGTCGGCCGCCCGGCCAGTCACCCCGGCAGCGGATGTCGGCGACCAAACGAGTCAGGTGGTTCGTCTGCGGCCGGGACCTGCGCCCTCATCACACGATAAGGGACAGCCCGTCGGGTTGGCACAGGGCTATGACCGGATCTACATCTACGGCGACTCGGTGTTCGTGGGCGCCACGGACCGGTTGGCAGCGATCTCTGGCAACGTGGTCGTGGATGCCCGCATCGGTCGTCAGTGGCACGAGTTGGTCGACGATGACCAGACCCCCGGGGCCGATGACGCGGTGGTGATCCATCTGGGCAGCAACGGCGCGACCAACACCGCAACCATGGATCAGGTGTTGGACCACTTCAGCGACGCGGGACGGGTCGTTTTGGTCAACGTGCGGGTTCCTCGACCGTGGGAGACCGCGGTCAACCGGGCGCTGTCAGGTGCGACAGCCCGGTGGCCCAACACGGTTCTGGCGGACTGGAAGGGCGCGTCGGACAACACGCCTGCCTACTTCGGGGGCGACGGCGTGCACGTCAGCGAGGATGGCGCCCAGGCATTGGCGAGCGTGGTCGTGGCCGGTTTGACCGCCCCGTAGAAGTGGTTTGCCCCACCGCCTCAGCTGAGAATGTCTTTGCGTAGGAAGTGCCACCAGGCGGCGGCCAGACTGATGACGATGTAGGGCACCTGCAGCCACATGCCACGGACCAGGTCGTCATAGCGCGACGGGTCCGCCAGCAGGCCCAGCCACGCGCCCGCCTCGTGGACCGGAAGAAACGCTCGCAAAGTCCCCAGGGCCGTGATGTTGTCCAGGATCTGGACCACGATGACCACCACGATCGTGCCGGCGACAGCCCCGACTGGTTCGTCGGTCACCGTCGACAACGCAAAAGCGAGGCAGGCCACCCAGGCGCTTGACCACAGCACATAGCCCAAGATCAGCACGATCCGAAGCAGCGCCTCGCCCGCCGCCAGATTGCCAAAGGGCGTGACCATCCCGCCCCCACCGAACGCGATGAACCCGCACACCAACGCCGATGTCGTGGCGACCAGCCCCGCCAGCACCGACAGTCCGGCGCCCACAGCCAACTTACGGCCCAGAAGGCGGGCACGGCTGACCGGACGGGTCAGCAGATATCGCAACGATGACCAACTGGCTTCGCTTGACACCGTGTCGCCGGTGAACAGGGCGACGACGCTCAACAGCAAAAACGGGCCGATGGCCGCCAGGCTCATGATCGCAAAGTTCAGTCCCGACGCGCGGGCCAGATCGAACAGTCCGGTCGGGTCGTCGCCGCCGTTGCCGCCGCCATTGCTGTCAGTGGTGAAATAGAACGCCACAGCGAGCAGCACAGGAACAGCCGCGATGCCCACCAGACCAAAAGCGGTGCGTCGCCGCCTCAGCTGCCGCATCAGTTCGGCAGCCATCAATCCGGCGTCCCCGTCAGCTCCAGGAACACGTCTTCAAGCCGTCCCCTGGGTGCCGCGGAGGACACACCGACACCGGCGTTCACCAACGCGGTGACCACATCGGCGGGGTCGACGCCATCCAGTTGGATGATCAGCCCGTCCCCTTGTGGACGGACGGCCGTTCGACCGACGATCGCGGTCGCGACGTCGCGTGCCCGCCTGACATCGTCGGTCTGCACCACAAGGGTATGACTGCCGCCGACCAGTTCGGCGACGGGGCCCGCGGCCACGACCTTGCCTGCGTTCAACACCGCGGCGTGAGTGCACATCTGCTCGACCTCGCTCAGCAGATGGCTTGACACCAACACCGTCTGCCCCTGCTTGCCCAAATCCCCCAACAACCCCCGCATCGCTCGTATCTGTTCAGGGTCAAGCCCGTCGGTCGGTTCGTCCAGGATCAACAGGTCTGGTCGGCCCAACAAGGCCTGGGCAATCGCAAGCCGTTGTCGCATGCCGTGGCTGTAGGTCCGGGTCGGGTTGTCAATGGCAGTGCCCAGATCGGCGATCGACAGGCTGCGCTCAAGGTCGGCCTGATCCAACGTCTGTGTGCCCGACCGCCAATAGTTGAGCAGGTTCTGCCGCCCGGTCAGATAGGGGGCAAACCCCGGTCCTTCGACCAGGACACCGACGTGTTGCAAGACGGGATGCCCGGGACGCATTTCCTGACCCAACAACCGGATCTCACCTTCGGTGGGGAGGATCAGCCCCAACAGCATTCGCATCGTGGTGGTCTTGCCGGCTCCATTGGGGCCCAACAGACCGAAGACTTGGCCCTGACCCACCGTCAAGTCCAGCCCGTCCACCGCGACCTTCCCGTCGTCGTAGCGTTTGACCAGGCCGCGTACCACGATCGGATCGGTCGTGGTCACCTGGTCGACAGCAGACGTGTCTTCGGGCCGGGGCATCTTCGTCCGGGCCACGCGCCTGCCACTGGGGAGGGCAAGCGGTGTGGCTGGCTGCCTTTCCCCATCTGATCCGGTGCGGGCCGGGTGGGTTGGTGCCTCAGCTGTCATCCCTGCTTCGTGGCGGCGTATGAACAGCAGTGCGAGCAGGGCCAAGACCACGATGCCCAGCACGGGCAGACCGACCCGGGCGGCAGCAGGTACCGGCGATCCGGTGATGGTCGGCACCGTCGGTAGGATCAGCTGAGCCTGGGATCCGACATGGACCTTGACCAGGGACGGGTTTCTTCCCAGGGCGTAGGCCTGGTCGGTTGTGTCCAGGGTCACCCGCAACCGGTTTCCCGCCACGATCCGGTAGGCGAGCGGTTCCAGAACAAGCGTGAGTTCGCTGGCACCCGCGGGCGGTCGTGTCGCGTTGACCGCTGATTGCAACAGCGTGGCGCGGCCACCGGGGGATACGTCGTACAGCTTGATGAACAGCGTGGCTTGATCGTCTGCCACATCCACCGGCAGGGTCAACCCAGGACGCCCCAACATGGTCAGATCGTTGTCCAAGGCGGGGCTGCTGAACGACGCCCCCAAACCTTGCATCTCCACCGTGGGCAAGAATGCTCCCACATCTCCCAGCCCCGGCAGTGTCGTCAGGGACGCCGGAAGCCCGCCGGGGGGACGCCTCAGCACAACGGTTCGGTCGAAGCTGTCGGTGGCTGCCTCCGCGCTGATCAAACGGCCGTCGGCCGACAGGACAAACGCACGGTCTGTCTGACCTGACACGGGCAGGCTGGTCTGCTCCTGGGTTGTTCCAGAGGCCGGATCGACCCAGCTGAACCGTGGCAGCGTTGTCTGGTCACCCCGCAGGTGTACATCGAACCATTCCAGCGCAACGTCGCGGTCGATCCTGCTTGCCTCACCGTGGGCGCCGGCAACCCACCGCAACGCCACCGGTGCGTTGGCGATACCCGCAGCGTTTCGCAACGATGCATCCAGTCCGAACAAGGTGTCGTCCTGTCCGGCGATCACCATCGTGGGGGCGGTCACTTGGTCCAGAAGTCCCTGGGGGGAACCGCGATCCAACAGGTTTGCGGACGCTTCGTCGAGTTGTCCGGTGACCGCCGTCCGTGCATAGGCCTGGCAGATCTGAGGGTCGAACCGTCCACACGGGACATCGTCTTGTGGTTCCTCGCCACTCGATGATGCCCCAGAGGTGAACAAGACGCTTGCCCACTGCTCCTTCAACACCCCCGGCACCCCACCCGCCCCGTTCGGCGACAGGGAACCGGACAAGCTGTTCCAGGCGGCCGCGGCCACCACGGCATCCAACCGGGGTTCGGCCGTCGCGGCCATCAGAGCCAGCCCGCCGCCGTAACTGCCCCCGGCGATGCCGACAACCGGATCCTCGGGATTCTCCTGGGTGACCTCGTCACGCCCGGCCAACACCTCCACAAGCCGCGACACGTCGGCCACCTCACGGTTGGGGTCGTTCAGACCGATCTCGCCCTCGGAGGCCCCAAATCCTCGGGCGGAGTACGTCAACACGACATACCCCCTCGTGGCATACAGGCGGGCAGCGTCGTCCAGTGACTCGCGGTCCGAACCGAAGCCGTGTGCCAAGATGACCGCGGGCGCCGGGGTCTGTGATGGCAGGTACAGCATGGCGTCCAGCGCGATCGTCTGGTCGCCACCTGGCATGTCGGGCACCGCGACGCTCACCGCCAGGGTCTTGATGTCGGGGCTGGAACGGGCGACGATGACCACCGTGACAGCGATCGCCAGCACCGTGATCGCCGCAGCCGCCCGGACCATTCGGGTCACGTTACCCGCCCCCCGTAAGGCCCAAGCGGCCGGGTGGGGTACGCGTTACTCCTCGGGACAGTTGGTGGCTGCCTGTTCGGCTGTGGCGATCTGCTGGTCCGGGATGACGTCTGGTTCGCCGATGACGAACAGTTCGTCGATGGTGCCGCAATTCTCCTGCAGCCAGGGCAGAGCCTCCTGTGCCGTCAGGATGACCCCGGCTTCACGGGCCGCCAGAGGACCAGCAATCAGCGTGCGGGCCTGATCCCCACCCGGGACCATCACCACACGTGGCGGCCGGAACGCGCGAGCGTTCAGCGTCATGTTGGCGGCCCCGGCGGCACCCTGGATCACCCGGACCGGACCGTTGAAGTCATCGGAGACGCTGCCGCCATCCTCCGGCCCTCCGGCCACCACGAACAGTTGCTCGATGGCCATACGGTCGATGAGATCGAGGATGGGGGAGGGCAACCGTCCGCTCTGACTGATCAGCACCGGCATGGGGCCGTCCCGTGAGGCGGCCAAACTGCCGGCCTCAAGACCCAGCGGCACGTTCTCGGCCGGCACCACCAGGGCCGATCGTCGTCCGTCGATCATGGCCGGGTCCGCTTCTTCGGCGAACAGGTCGGCGACCTGGGCGGCGGTGTCAAAGCGTGAAGCACCCGCCACGCGTGTGACCTCGATCCGAAGGTCGTTTTGAAGTGTGGTGGCCACGATCTCATTCAGTGCGCTGGTTCCACCGATCAAGATGACCCGTTCGGTGTCCAATTCCCGTAACACGTCCAAGATCTGGGGCGACAACTGGTCAACATCGTTCAGCAGGATGGGCGCATCCATCGCCCCGGCCAAGCCCGTCGCCACGACGCCATCAGCCAAGGCCGACGTGCCGGCGATGATGACGGTCTCCGCCCCACCGCCGTGGCTTTCTCGTGCCACCGACGCCGAAGCTGACACCGGATCCTGACCCACGATCCGGGTGGTAGACAACGTCACGTCACCACGGTTCAACAACCCCACCTGATTCAGTCCGAAAAAGATCAACAGGGCAAACGCCATGGCCTGCAACAAGCGGATGTACGGATGCTCCAGCGCGGAACTGGGGACGTCGCCCCAGCCCTGTTGGTCATCGGGGTCCCGCCGCCGCGAGCGGCGTGGGGGTCTAGTGGGAGCTTGCGTGATCGTTCTCTCCGCCTGTTGTGACCGTCGGCGTGTGAAGCCCTGCCCAAAGCGCGCCACCAACGATCAGGATGACACCGATGATCCAGGAAAAGGGCGATTCGGTGGCAAACGTCGTGAACACCAGGACGAAGCCGAGAATGACCACGATGTTTGCCAGCATGGGACTGCGGGGTTCCTCGCGGGCGGTTGCCATGACCCCTATTGTGCACACCGTTGATCGAACGGCCACGACCTTCAGTCAGCGGCCACCATCTGCTGCAGTGCCAGTCGGTCGACTTTGCCATTGGGCAAGCGGGGAAACGCGTTGACGACCATCAGATCCTGAGGGGCGGCGTAGCGTGGCATCGCGTCGGCCACGAAGGACCGCAGCAGGGCCAGTGACAAGATGGCCCCGACCTCGGCCGGAACCACCACAGCCACCGCTCGTTGGCCCCACTGCGGGTCGGCGACGCCGACCACTGCCGCCTCGGCGACAGCCGGGTGCTGTTCGATCCGGGCGGCGACCTGCGTGGCAACCACTTTCTCCCCCCCGGTGACGATCACGTCGTCCACTCGGCCCAGGACACGGACAGACCCCTCTGGGGCCACCTCGCCCACGTCGTTGGTGGTGAACATCTTGTCGCTATCGATCCCTGATTCGTGAGACAACCGGTACCCGGCCATCAACGTGGGTCCACCAATGCGAAGCCGACCGTCAACCCCTTCGCTGACCGTCACCCCATCCAGGGGATGGCCGTCATAGACGCACCCGCCGCTGGTTTCGGTCATCCCGTAGGTGGCGACCAGGCCATCCACGACCTTGCGCAGCCCATCGGGGATACGGGCA
>JBBSNE010000137.1:0-7229 GCA_038232815.1 Euzebyales bacterium
ATCGCGTCAGATGCTATGTGCTATTTTGTAGCACATGGAGTCGATCGGACTGCGAGAGCTTCGCCAACACGCCAGCCGGTACGTCCGCGCCGCGGCGAAGGGGCTGACGATCCAGGTGACCGACCGGGGACGCGCGGTTGCGTGGCTGGTGCCGCACGCGACATCGGGTGTGGTTCGGCTACGCCAGGCGGGCCGTGTCCGTCCGGCACGGCGGTCCATCCGCGACCTTCCGCCCCTGCCACCCAACGACCGGCCTGACCTCACGACACTGCTGACGGCGGCACGGGGCGACGAACGCTGAGGCGCTGATGTGGTACCTCGACACCTCGTCGTTCCTCAAACTGGTCGTGACCGAGGAACGCTCCCGGCAGATGCACGACTGGGCGATCGGTCAAGAGCGCTCTGGGTCGGGACTCTGGTCGTCCGACCTGCTACGCACCGAGGCACTGCGGGCCGCGCGTCGGCGTGACCCGGACACACTGGCGGCGGCTCGGGACCGTTTGGAGGCAGTCAACCTGATCACGTTGACTCGCGACACCTTCGTTCGTGCCGCCGAGTTGGACCCCGGCATCCTGCGCTCGCTGGACGCACTGCATCTGGCCGCCGCCCTTGAGTTCGCCGACGACTTGGAAGGGATCGTCACCTACGACGACCGAATGATTGGGGCCACGCGGATACTGGGCCTGCCCTCGATCGCGCCCTGACAGATGCCCGTAACGCTGAGAGGACGCGTGGCGACAAGCCTCGACGTCATGCTGGCCGACGAGCATCCCGCATGACCATTCTCCGCCCGGTGCTGTGGCTTGTTGTGCTCGTCGCCAGTGGGCTGGTGGCTGCCGCCAGCATCGTCGCGGGTGAGGGGGCGGACGCGGTGGGGTTCGCGGTGGCGCAGGTGGTGGCCTTCGGGGGCGCGGGGGCGTTTCTGATCGGCCGTCTTCCACAGAACCCCATCGGATGGCTGCTTGCGTGGTACGGGGTGAACTTCAGCCTGGGCTACTCGGCGGATCAGATCGCACGCTGGGCGTTCGCCCGGGGCGACCACGACCTGGCGGCGTGGCTTGGCTGGTTCGAATCATGGGGCTTCCTGCTGGGCCTGCCGCTGGTCCTGGCACTGCTGCCGCTGTGGTTTCCCGACGGTAGGCCGCCCGCGCGGGGGTGGCGGTGGGTCGTGGCAACCGCGGCGAGTGGTGCCGGTGTGGCAGTCATCGGCCAGGCCAGCCGACCTGACGCCATGTTGGTCGACCTTGGCAACCCGTTGGGGGAGCCGCTGCCTGCAGCAGTCGCCAGCGCGATGTTCGCGGTCGGGGCGGGGCTGTTGCTTGTCGCGATCCTGGGCGGTGTGGGCTCGCTGGTGTCACGGTTCCGCCGCTGCGACGGCCGAGAACGGCAGCAGATCAGGTGGCTGCTGAGCGCGGTGGCCTTCGCCGCGACGGTGTTCGTCGTCCTGGCGCCGGTGGCCGTCGTCGTCGACACGCCCGCTGCCAGCGATGCGGTTCTGATGGGGATCACCACCGCGATGATGGCCCTGCCGATCAGCGTGGCGGTGGCGGTCCTGCGATACCGGCTGTACGACCTGGATCGGATCATCTCCCGCACGGTGTCGTGGGCCGTCATCAGCGGTGTGCTGGCAGCGGTCTATGTCCTGGGAGTGTCCCTGCTGTCGGACCTGTTGCCGGTTGAGGGCGATGTGGCGGTGGCGGCTTCGACCCTGGTCGTCGCCGCCTTGTTCAACCCGTTACGCCGAGTGGTCCAGACCCACGTCGACCGTCGCTTCAATCGTTCGCGATACGACGCTGCCGAGGTCGCCGACCGGTTCGCACGTCGGCTCCGCGATGAGGTCGACCTGGACGACCTGGCCACAGACCTGCGAGGCGTCATCGCCGCCGCCGTCCAACCCACGCACCTGTCGGTGTGGCTGCATACGAAACACGAGTGACCCCGACTATCGTCATCACTTTATGCTAGCATTAGTGTATGGCTTCCACTCGGACGACATTCACTCTTGGCGAGGAACTTGCAAACCGCGCACGACAGCTCGATATCAACATCTCAGCGGCCGCTCGTGATGGTGTCGCGACGGCCGTGCGGGCGGCGCTGGCCCAGGCCGATCGGACGGCGTACGAGCGCGATCCGGAACGCCTTGATCCCTTCTGGGAGGACGTCGAGGCGTGGGGCAGCGAGTGACGCGTGGTGAGGTCTGGCTGGCGCAGGTCGGACGGAAACGCCGACCAGTGGTGGTGTTGACCCGACCCGAGGTCATCGATGTCCGCCTGCTCGTCACCGTCGCGGAGATCACCACATCCAGGCGCGGACATTCCGCAGAGGTCACACTCGACCACGACGCGGTCGGCTTGGAACACCCCTCGGTGATCAACTGCGATGGGCTCCATACCCTCGCCCAGTCGTCACTCACCACTCGTGTGGGTGTGCTGGACGTGGGCACGATGCGCGAGGCGTGTTTGGCGGTCAGCTACGCTCTGGGGTGTTAGCGGCCTTTGGACAAACAAACGGCAGTCGGACAGCCGTAACGTTCACCGGACGGACCGTTGCCATGGTGGCGGACATGAGAACGCAGCCGAGGACACCCGTTGCCTCCGACTGGGGGGTGAGGACGCCGCGCCAGATACCGCAGGCAGTCGACGACCGACCTGGCGTGGGCTGTTGCGGGCCGCAGCGATCACCGACCTGATCCTGCTGCTGGGCGCTGCCGTCGCGTTGGCTGATGCCGAAGCCGCGGCGGTGGGACTGGGCTTCGTGATCGGACTGGTCCTGCTGCGCCGGCGAAAGGGCCTGACTGGACGCCTGGTGTTGCTGCTGTTGTTCGTCGACGTCCTGGGCTGGATGATGCTGGGCACCATCACCAACATCGCCGGTGGCGAGCCCCTGCTGGCGGTAGCGACCCCGGCCGCGCTGAGCGTGACCTCGATCACGGGAGCGATCGCCACCGTCGCGGCATGGCGGGGCGGCCGGAACGGACGCGGCCCGCTGGTGGTTGCCGGCGTCGCTGCCGGCCTGTGGGTCTTGGCGCTGCTGGCGGGCCTGATCACCAGTGACACCGACGTGGTCGCCGACGTGCAGGTGCAGTCTGAAAATGTGCTGTTCACCCCCACGTCCTTGCAGGTCGGCAGCGGCCCGGTCACCGTGGAGTTGGCCAACAGCGACCTGTTTTGGCACACCTTCACCATCGACGAACTGGACGTGGATCTGGCTGTGCCGGTCAGCGGCAGCCGCCAGACCACCTTCGATGCCCCACCCGGGACCTACCGTTTCTACTGCCGCATCCCCGGGCACGAGTCCCGCATGGCCGGCACCCTGACGGTGAACTAGCAATCACGCGACTGCGCAAGCGCAGCCGTTAGAGGCCGCCGACGGATCGTCGTAGGGTTGGCGGCAAGGTGGGGTCCATCAGGCTGGAACACGACGACCGCCCGGGCTCGTATGTCCTGCGGGCGGTCAGCCTGCTCTGGCTGGCGGTCTTGGGCGGGTTGCTGGTTGTCTTCGTGACGCTGGTGCCCCTCCTTCCCTTCCCTTCCGGTGGAGATTTGGAGACCGGACGAAGCGTGGACGCCGTGCCGCTGCTGATGATCCAGTTCGTCGGGGCGGTGATCTCGGTGGTCGTCATCTTGCGGCGCCCCCGCAACCCCGTGGGTTGGCTGTTGATGGTGATGTCCACGGGGTTCTTCGCCTACGGCTACGCGTCGCTGCTGGCGGTCCGGTGGGCAGCAACTGCACCGAACTGGACCGCCCTGCTGGAGGGATCCCGAAGCTATTTCTGGTTGAGCACCTTCATGGGCGCAACGTGGCTGCTGCTGGTGTTTCCCGATGGCCACCCTGCCCTCGCGCGGCTGGCGTCCCATCGCATGGCTGGCCACCGTCGTCCATGTCGCCGTCATCCTGGCCGTGGCGGTGACCCCGTTGCAGATCATCCCCAATCTGATCAACGTGTTCAGGTTGCGGTGGGGGGCTTCGCCGGTGACCGGGGCGCTGGCCGCTGCGGTCATGGTGGTGCTGGGGATCGCCTTCGGCGCGTTGGTGGTGCGTGGCGAAGCAGTGACGAGGCGCTGCAGCTCAAGTGGGTGGTCGTCGGGTTCGGACTGACCACTGGCTGGGCGCTGGGCACGACCGCAGTGTCGCCGCTGCTCGGCCGCAGCTCGGTGTCGCCATGGCTGGGGGCCCTGGCGGCCCTGCCGCGCAGCATCGCCATTGCCGTGGCGATCCTGCGGTACCGGCTGTACGCCATCGACCGGATCATCTCCCGAACAGTGCCTACCTGCTGCTGACCGGCCTGCTGGTCAGCGTCTACGCCGCGCTGGTGGTGACGCTGCGTCGCTACCTTGCCCCGTTCACCGCCGAATCGGATCTGGCCATCGCGGCCTCGACCCTGCCAGTTGCGCATTGTTCGGTCCGGCGCGCCGTCGCATCAGACCCTGGTGGACCGCCGGTTCGACCGCCCGCGCTACGACGCGGAGGTGACCGCGGCCGCCTTTGGCACCCGTCTGCGTGCCGCCGTCGACCTGGACGACAACGCCGCCTGATCTGGTGGCCACCGCCGGCGCCGCCGTCCAGCCCGCGACCGTGTCGTTGTGGCTGGCCCCCGGGACCGCCCAGAGGCCAGCCGATGATCGGGTTGGAGCCGACGGGTCGATCAGCCCGTCACGCTGAACTTGGCGACCATCCCTTCGGTGAAATGGGGCGGTCCGCCAGGTTCGCCGCCGGACTCCAGCTCCTCGATCTTGTCCGGTGTGGTGCCCACCGGGATGAAGCAAGCCACGAAGTATTCACCGGGTTGCAGGTCGACGAAGGTGATGTCACCGGTCTCGGGGAACGCAAACGCGTGGCCGGCCGGGGTGACCTTTGGGAGGGCCTCCCCCTCGGGCAGTTGCAGCAACTCCTCGACCGTCTCGGTTGTGTCGTCGTTCAGGCGCATCAGGGCCATCTCGTGGACCTCGGCGCCGCTGTTTGAGAAGTCGATTGCCAAGATGCCCGACTGGACGGTGGCGGGGACACCCTCGAAGGCATATTCGACTGCCTGCACCTCAAGGAACGGGTAGTCGCAGTTGTCCACGACGAACTCATCGACCGCCCGGTCGGCCTGGCGGAACTCGTCTTGTTCGAAGATGGACGGATCGCCGCTTTCAAGCGCCTGGCGCAGCAGTTGGTCCAACGTCGCGGTCTGATCTGCGACGGCGTCGGGGACCTCAGCCATCATCGCGTCCAGCATCGGGGTCAACTCCTCGGCGAAGGATCCGACGGCTTCCTCGATCTCCTCGGGCGAGGCGGCCTCGAAGTCAACATCCGGTCCACGTGTGGAGGTCATCTCGGCTTGGACGACGGAGTCGCAGAAGCCGGCGACGTCCCCTGCTGCCGCGGCCGGTTCACGTTCGGTCTCTGGCGTTTCCTCGGCCGCGGGCTCGGTGTCTGCAGGCGCGGTGTCCGCCGGCTCGGTGGCCGCCGGTTCTGTGGTCGTCACGGGTTCGGCCGTTGCCTCGACGGTGGGCTCCGCGTCGGTGGTGGCCGATTCTTCGGTCGCGGCGGGTTCAACCCCCTCAGCGGTCGGGGTGACCGACGCCGTATCATCGGCTCCCGCGCAGGCAGCTGCCAGCAACATCAGGCAGGCAAGCGGGGCTACTACTCTCAGGCGTGTCATCGCGCATTCCTTCTTTCGTGGCAATCGGCCAGGGACCATCCCCAGCCGTTGCCGACAAGCGTTCACCCCTGCCGTCCTCGAATGGTTACGACTGTGATAGCGCCCGGCCCGTAACGCCACCGACCGCGTCGTGGAGACCCTCGGCAGCCGTAACGGTTTCGGGACGCGTGTGGCGCATGGTCAAGCCACACGTCTCCCATGGCGGGCGGCACCAATCCCTTTCGGGAGGAAATCACCATGGGCACCCGGCACTCATCTGATCCACCGCGATGACCCCAGACGCCACACAGCCCCCGGGCACCCTGGACGTGCCCAGGTCGGTCCGTGACGTGCTGGAACGCTTTTTGACCGCCGACTTCTCGACGGTCGCCACGGACGGCACCCCAATCACCTGGCCGGTCCTGCCGACCTGGGAACCGGCGGGCGAACAGATCGTCGTCGCCACCTCGATCGGGGTGCCGCACAAGGCCTTCAACGCGCGGCGGCACCCCCAGGTGTCGTTGTTGTACTCCGATCCCCCCGGCAGCGAACTGGCCAACCCGCCCACGGTATTGGTACAGGGCGATGCCGTGGTCTCCCCTGACATCGTCGTCTCGTTCGACCAGTTGCAGTCCGACGTCGCCCAGGCGGTACGCGACAGCACCATCGAACTGCTGCGGCGCCAGCCCCAAGTCGGGTGGTACATCTCCAATCCGATCAGCAGGGCGCTGATGGGGTGGTACTTCCTGCGTCTGTTCATCACGGTCAGGCCCCGGACGATCCGCTGGGGCCAAGGCACCCCGGATGGCTGGACGGTGTGCGATGTGGGCTGACATCGCCCGCTACGCCCCGACCTTTCCAAGCGCGGTGCTGAGCACTGTGAATCCCACCGGTTACCCGGTCAGTGCGCGCTGCACACCGTGGCTTGACCAGCAACGGCAGGTTCTGCGGATCACGCGTGACCAGGTCGAGGGTGTCGGTGAGGGGCCAGCCAGCCTGCTGTTTCACACCCACGACGAGCGTCTGATCAAACTGCGCAGCTTCGTGGTGAAGGGGAAGCTGGCCCCCGAGGATGACGGGTGGTGCTTCCAGCCGTCGGCGTTCGTCCCCGGCCAGGGGATCGGCCTGGCGCGGGGATATGTGCGCCTGCTGCGTCAGGGCCGCGCGAACAGCCGGCGTTATCTGGCCCAGCGCGAACTGACCGCCCCGGCGGTGCCCTGGGAGGAAATCCGGCAACTGCTGCGGACTGCACGTGCCACAGGACGTGGCTCGTAGACCGATGGCAACCCAACTGGCCGCACCAAGCCGCCGCGCGGCTGTCCTGGGGACCGTCATGCGGCTGCTGGTCGGGGCGGCCTTCGGCCTGTTCCTGCTAGCCATCGTTCCCCGTTTCCGGCAGTTGGTGCAGGTCGCAGCCCAGGTCCGCCAAGGCGGGGAGGTGGCCTGGTTGGACAGTGCGCTCGGGGTGTATCCCTACCTTGTACTGGGGCTTGAGATCGCCTTTGTGTGGGGGTTTGTGCTGGTCGCGACGCTGATCTGGGGACGGGCCGGCGACCGGGGTGCGATGCTGTTCGGCCTGACCCTGCTGAGTTACTCGGTCTGG
>JBBSNE010000138.1:0-7221 GCA_038232815.1 Euzebyales bacterium
CGACCGCCAGGTCCGAGAGTCGGTACAGCAACGCTGGGCCGCAAATTTCACGCCCGCTGCGCACATCGACTGGTTGTTGCTGATCGCGGCTGTCGGGTTGACCGTCGTCGGGTTCGTCATGGTCGGGGGTGCGACGGTCAATGATGCGGCAGTCCTTGAGGGTGGGGGCAACATTTACGTCCAACGCCAGGTGATCGCCTTTCTGCTTGGCATCACCTCTGCGGCCGTAGTGACCCTCGTTGACTACCGTCGATTCCGTGCCTGGTCGCTGATCGCCTACGGGGTCGCCCTGCTGTTGTTGATACTGGTGCTGGTTGCCGGGGTCGAGGTCAACAGCGCCAGAGCATGGTTTCGCATTGGACCGATGCAGTTCCAGCCGGCCGAGTTCGCAAAGATCGCCGTGGTGCTGGTGTTGGCAGCCCACTTCCACGAATATCGCGAGGAAGCTCTAGGCCTGCGTGCGCTGGTCGAAGCCCTGGCCTTCGCCCTGTTCCCGATGATGTTGATATTGCTGCAGCCCGACTTTGGGACCTTCCTGGTCTTCGCGGTCGTGGTTGCCGGTGTGTTGCTGATGGCCGGGGTCCACGTGCGCTACTTGCTGACCCTTGTTGCTGCATCCGTTCTGGCCAGCGCCGCTGCGCTGCGATTGGGCATCGTCAGGCAGTACCAACTGGACAGGCTGACGGCGTTTTTGGATCCCGAGAACAGCGACTCCTTGGGGGCCGGGTACAACGTGGTGCAGGCCCAGATCGCTGTCGGCTCGGGCCAGTTCTTCGGGCAGGGACTGGGCAGCGGCTCTCAGACCTTGTCCGGGTTCGTGCCAGAAAGTCACACCGACTTCATCTTCACCGTCGTCGGCGAACAGACCGGTTTCGTCGGCTCGTCATTCGTGTTGCTGCTGTTCGGCGTGTTGATCTGGCGTGGCATCCGCATCGCCTCGCTCAGCAGGGACATGTTCGGCACGCTCTTGGCGGCGGGCATCGTCAGCATCTTCGGTTTTCAGATGTTCGTCAGCGTCGGCATGGCCATCGGGATCATGCCCGTCACCGGGCTGCCACTGCCGTTCATCTCATATGGGGGCAGCAGTCTCATCACCAGTTGGATCATGGTCGGCCTGCTGCAAAACGTCCATATGCGCCGCTCGGTCAAGTAGCTCCTACCGTGGGCCTGGCGCTCCCGTGGGTGGTCTATTCTCCAAGCTCTGATTCTCGCTCCTCAAATCTCCCGATAGGCGGAACCGTGCCCCTTGATTTCGATTGCTACCAACCCCTGTTGCAGGACGGTGGCAGGCTGCTTTTATTGGTCATCGATGGCTTGGGCGGCTACCCGCAAGCGGACCGCGGCAGCGAGTTGGAAGAAGCGCGCACGCCCAATCTGGACGGTTTGGCGGCCGCCGGAATCGTTGGACTGACCGAGCCTGCCGGGGCGGGCATCACGGTGGGGTCGGGGCCGGGTCATCTGGCTTTGTTCGGTTACGACCCCTGGTCCTACGACCTGGGTCGGGGGGTCTTGGCAGCCGTCGGGGTCGAGTTCGACCTCCAACCAGGGGATGTCGCTGCCCGCGGCAATTTCGCGTTTCTTGATCATGAGGGACGAATCACCGACCGCCGAGCCGGCCGGATCAGCGACGACGAGGCCGGGCCATTGGTCAAACGGCTTGCGGAGCGTGTCGAGGTAGAGGGCGTCGAGGTCCATCTGCGCCACGTGTCAGAGCATCGCGTGCTGGTCGTCCTACGGGGGGAAGGACTGGATGGCCGGGTCGCCGACACCGACCCGCAGCGGGCCGGGGTGATGCCCAAAGACCCGGTGGCCAAACACCCCGACGCGCAGCGCAGCGTGCAGGTGATAGGCCAACTGGACCAGGCCTTTCGCGACGCCTTGACCGACGAGGGACCCGACACCGTTTTGCTGCGCGGCTTTGACAGCTTGCAGGAACTGCCCGACTTCGGTGACCGAACAGGCTTGCGTGCAGCAGCAATCGCCTCATACCCGATGTACCGAGGCGTCGCCAGCCTGATCGGCATGGACGTCCTGGGTCCCCCGACCACCTTCTCCCAACAGATCGAGCTGGCCAATGCGCAGTCAGCTAACTACGACTACCTGTTCGTGCACTACAAGTATGCCGACGCCGCCGGCCATGACGGGGATCGGGCGGCCAAGATCCAGGCGTTGGAATCCGTTGACGCCGATTTGCCGGAACTGCTGGAGGCTGTGGGCGCCGATGTCATCGCGGTCACGGGAGATCACGCATCGCCGGCCGCTCTGGCAGGCCACTCCTGGCATCCGGTCCCGACATTGCTGAACGGCGGATCCGCAGGGGTCGATGATGCGCAGACCTTCGGGGAACGGTCTTGCGCCGGCGGACTGTTCGGTCGGCGACCCACCCAGGAGTTGTTGCCGCTGATGCTTGCATCGGCCGGGCGCCTGGCGAAGTACGGCGCCTAGATCCAGTCGGGCTCACACCCGGTCCTGGAAGTCCCGTTACGGGTCACAGCCGATGCAGCGCTGCAAAAACACCCCAGATTGACCATTACGCACAGTGTCGATGGCCAACCCAGCTATATCGGTGCAGGTCAACGGCCCGCCTTGCACACATTGACCGGCGTGAACACCCGACACGCAATCGTTCTTGGTCAATGCGGGGGGGACAGGCAGTGTCCGGACCGGAGAGGGCTACCACTCAACGACGCCGATCGACCCGGGTTGCCTGCTGGCCAAGGGGCGTACCTCCTCCCTCCCCGATTCGCTGAGTAGGGTGTGCAACCATTCGACCCTGACCACTGCAGGGACGGTCAGCCGGCGGAGGGTGGCGCGGTCGACCGTTTCGATGACTGTGCCGTCGGCGATGCGCTTGATCGCGTCGGTCACGGTCGTTGCTCCGGCGACGGCCACCCGATCGGCCGTCATCATCGAAGTCGCCTGATCGACGATCGCCTGAATCCGGTCCAGCGACAGTGCTGCCGGCACGAAGGCCACAAGTCCGGCCTGAGGGTGGGATTCCAACAAGGCCCCAAGACTGTCGCCCGGCACCCGCAAGGCAGTGGTCGTGTCAGCCGGGTCGTACCAGACCACCACCGCCACCGCCCCCTGCGAACCGCCCGTCAGCACCGGTCCGACCGCCAGATGCCCGCGAGCCTTCCCACCCGTCGCTTGTGGCGTCGGGGGGGCGCTCATATCGTCGGGGTCATGCATGCGGTCTGGCTTCAGGCGTGAGCTCTCGCGTCGCTGCGATCGTGTTGGCCGGGGGATCGGGTAGCCGCTTCGGGGCTCCGGTCAGCAAAATATACGTTTCCCTGGCCGGTAAGCCGATGCTGTCACACTCGCTGGCGGCCATGGACCGCAGTCGGAGCGTCGATGACATCGTCGTGGTGATCCGTCAGGGTGACCGTCCAGCATTCGACGACGCTGCGACCGCGGCACAGACGTCGAAGATCCGCGCCGTCGTCGCGGGAGACGTGACCCGCCAGGGCAGTGAGTGGGCTGGCATCAAGGCCGTCCGTGACACCTGCGCGGAGGTCGATCTGGTCTTGCTGCACGACGCGGCCCGGCCGTTGGTCAGCCTGGATCTGATCGACCGTCTGGTTCGGCAGGCCAGGTCTGCGGGTGGGGGAGCCATACCCGTTCAACCGCTTGATCAGGACCTGATCGATGAGAGCGGGAACCTGGTCGATACCGCACAACTGGCCGCGGTCCAGACCCCGCAGGTGTTTGCACTACAGGCCTTGCTGCACGTCTATGCCAGGGCCATGGCAGACGGCTTTGCCGGGGTTGACACCTCGCAGACGATGAAGGCGTACAGCGACATTGTCGTCGCTGCCGTTCCTGGGACCCCGCACAACATCAAGGTCACCCACCCAGCCGATCTTGTCCTGGCCGAACAGAGGCACCGACACTCAGCCCACCGCGAGTAGCCAATGGGCCCGGTCTGGCACCCGAGTCTCCACGAAACCGCAGGTCAGACGGGCACCATAGGCGCGCACTCGTCGGCTGAACCCGATTTTGTGGGCTGAATGTCAGCGTGCGCGCGGTAGACACGCGTGGATCCATCGGGGCGGATCGGGCCCGCTACACTCCCCATACCGCCTTCCCCTACCGATCTCACCCTGGAATGCCCACCTCAACTGTCGCGCACCGTTCAATATGGCCGGACTTGGAGCCGCACCTGCTGCGGGTTCGCAAACCTGCCCGTTACGTCGGCGGCGAAGACAACATCGTGGTCAAGGACCCGGGCGCTGTGTCATCCCGGTGGCTGTTGTGTTACCCGGACACCTACGAGGTGGGGCAACCCAACCAAGGCGTGCAGATCCTGTACGAGGTGCTGAACGAGGTCGCCGACACCGCCGCCGAGCGTGCCTTCGCCCCGTGGCCGGACATGGAAGCCGTGATGCGAGAAGAAAGCATTCCGTTCTTCTCGCTGGAAAATCACCTGCCGGCGGGGTCGTTCGATGTACTGGCGTTCTCCTTGTCAGCCGAGGTTGGCTACACCAACCTGTTGACCTGTCTGGACCTGGCCGGTATCCCCTTGCGGGCAGCCGACCGGGGACCGTCGGATCCCATCGTGATGATCGGGGGGCACGCCTCGTTCAACCCCGAACCGCTGGCCCCGTTCGTCGACGTCGCCTGTGCCGGCGACGGTGAGGAGTTCGTCCTTGAGGTCGATGCGGTCCTGAAGCGACTCACTGACCGCGATGGGCGCATCCATGCCATCGGCGCCATAGAGGGGGCGTATCTGCCGGCGCGGTACCGCCCTGAGTACCTGGACGCCAAGGACGGCGAGACCATGGGTCGGCTGCGGGGAATGTTCCCCGTCAGCGGGGCTGCTCGCATGGTGCCCAAGCGCACGGTCACCGACCTTGACCAATGGCCGTATCCCAAGAAGCAGATCGTGCCCCTGACCGAAACCGTTCACGAACGCTATGCCGTGGAGATCTTCCGGGGCTGCACTCGCGGATGCCGGTTCTGTCAGGCGGGGATGATCACACGACCCGTTCGGGAACGGTCCAGCCAGACCGTCCAGCAGATGGTGGCAGACGGTCTGGCCAATTCCGGGTTCGAAGAGGTCGGCCTGCTCAGCCTCTCCTCGGCCGACCACGCCGAGATACGCGGGATGTGCGGCGACCTGGCCGACACCTATGAGGGCACCGCCACCTCCTTGGCACTTCCCTCGACCAGGGTCGACGCCTTCAACGTCGAGCTTGCTGACGAGCTCAGCCGCAACGGACGACGCACCGGATTGACCTTTGCGCCCGAAGCGGGAAGCGAACGCATGCGCAAGGTCATCAACAAGATGGTCAGTGAGGAAGACATGCTCCGCACGGCGGAGACGGCGTTCAGCTCTGGCTGGCGCCACATCAAGCTGTATTTCATGATCGGTCTGCCAACTGAGACCGACGACGACGTCATCGCGATCGCCGACATGGGCCTGAAGGTCCTGGAGGTCGGCAAGTCCTACGGACGCAAGAACAAGGTCACGATCTCTGTCGGCGGGTTCGTCCCCAAGCCGCACACACCGTTCCAGTGGGCAGCGCAGGACACCCCCGAGGAGATCGACCGCAAGCTGGGGCTGATCAAGCACCGGGTTGCGCGTGACCGAAACCTCAACCTCAGATATCACGACGGCTATCCCGGCCAGATCGAAGGGCTGCTTGCCCGCGGTGACCGACGCGTCGCCGATGTGATCGAACGGGCCTGGCAACTCGGCGCACGATTCGACGGGTGGGACGAGATGTTCGACTACTCGGCCTGGATCACCGCCGCAGCCGAGGTGGGCGTGGACATCGCCTGGGTCTGCCAGCGCGAGCGGGCTGAGCACGAGGTGTTTCCGTGGGACAACGTCGACACCGGCCTGGATTCCTCCTGGCTGTGGTCGGATTATCGCGAGGCGACGCAATCCGAATCCGAATCCGAAATCGACACCGTCTGCGACCGCGAAGCGGCCGACGTCGTCCGCGCCCCCACAGGGGTCGACGATTGCCGCTGGACTCCCTGTTACGACTGCGGGGTGTGCCCCAGTCTGGACCTTGCAAACCAGACCGCGCACCCCCAGCCATCGCAGCAGCACAGCAGGCGCCTCCCCCTCCTCAGTGCGAGTCCGAGTTAGATTCGCAAAGGCCGGCAAGCTCCGGTTCATCAGCGCCATCGACCTTGGGAGGGTCTGGGAACGAGCCCTCCGCAAGGCGGATCTTCCCATCGCGTATTCAGAAGGGTTCAGTCCGCACCCAAAGATCAGCTTCGGCGACGCCCTGCCGTTGGGCTTCGCCTCACGTGCGGAGTTCGCCGAACTGACCTTCGGCGGTGACGTCGATCTGGCCGACATGACAAGACGGCTGAACGTGGCCTTCCCACAAGGCCTGACCGTGCTGGACGCCATCTCCTCCGCCGAGGGAGACAAGCGACTGGGCAAGTTGTTGCAGGCCTCACTGTGGACCTTGGAGTACACCTCGGCAGAAGGTCTGGGCGCGGCGGTTGATGGCCTGCCACGGCGCGGTTCACTGCAGGTCCAGCGAGAGCGCAAAGGCGAAATGGTGACCGTGGATCTTGCTCCGCCGTTGGCGGGGGTGGCGGTCGCCGACAATGAGATCCGCGCAATCATCCATCACCCGGGTTTCATTCCCGACAGCCCTGGTGGCGGCACGGCCGTACGCCCCGACGACCTTCACTCGGTCTTGTCGCTGTCAGATCCCCCCGCCCTTGTCACTCGCGTGGCGCAGGGCCATTTCTCCCAATCTCCCCTCGGCGTCACCGACGCCATGCGCGACACCACCGTGCCCTTAGGGCCGGGCGCGATGTCTGCGCTGACCGCCGGCCCAGCGTCGGCGGCCACCAACAACCACAAGGAGGCCACATGAACGGCCACGACAACGACGACAGTGGCGACAGTGACCAGTCGGCAGGTGACAAGACCATCGAGCGCACCAGGGTCAGGCGGCGCGAGGTGCGCGGTCGCGCGGCAGCCGATCCGTTCGCCGTCGAGCCACGTACCGATGATGCCGATCAGTCTGCGTCATCCGATGCTGATGAGCAGACGTCGACCCGCCGACGCAGGAGCCGCGGTGGACGGGGGCGGCAGGGCGGTCGGACGCCGACGCAACCAGAGCGAACCTCGGATGGCCCCGATGCTCCCCCAGCGCAGGAGGACGCCCCAGATGTTGTCGCTGACACCACAGACCCGGGGCCGCCGCCGCAGGTCGAGGCCGAGGCGGATGACGCCGCCACCGAGGC
>JBBSNE010000139.1:0-7121 GCA_038232815.1 Euzebyales bacterium
CAGTCCTCGGGGGTGGCGGTCGGCAATCCCAGTTCGTCGCTGCGTTCGCCCACCCAATCCTTGGGGCCCATCAGGTCCACCCCGCCATCACGGTCGCGGATGACGAGGCCGGGTCCGTGGGGCGCGGCGGTCAGTGGCTGACTGCGCGCGCCGGGGGCGTCGACCTGTCCAGGCCCCCGTTGGCTTGCCACCGACCACTCCGCGCTGAGGTCGCTGACCTCCACCTGCATCATGAACCTGAAACGGTCAAGTCGCTCGGCCAGGTCAGCGGCCACGTCCGGTGGGACCACCAAATAGACCGCCTCAGCATGGACCACGGCGGTTCCCGCCGCCAGATGGTTGCCCTTGGCATCCAGATACAGGAAGTCTTTGACCGTGCCGGCGGTCGCGGATTCAAGGTCTTGGCTCAGCAATGAGTGCAGGTAGGGCAGGCGGTCGGGCCCGGCGACCCGGACCACGCCGTCGGGGCGGTGATACACCGCGGTCTGATCGGTCAGCAGCGTCATCTGCCACCCAGGCTATGCAGGTCAGGCTAGAATGCCCGCCACGACGGAAAGGAGGTGGTCGAATCAATGGATAATCATCATTGCGTGACCGTCGAGGTGATTCGCTGCTAGGCGACCCCAAGTCGCCACGAGCGAATCCACGCGGATCACCCGCCCGAAGGTTTGCGGGGTCTGGTCACACCCGCCAGTGCGGTCCCGAACGCGGGCCGCCGGCACGGACCGACGAGCGTGGATACACACACACGAACACCGTCCGGATTAACTATGGTCCGGGCGGTGTTTCGTTGCCAAGTCCGCATTGTTCGGAGTCCGCAGTAAGGAGCAGACCATGCAGGTGGTACCCGATGACGCCGTGATCGTGGTCTTCGGCGGGAAGGGTGATCTGGCACGCCGTAAACTTCTGCCTGCGTTCTGGGACCTGTTTGTGGCCGGCTTGATGCCAAAGCGTTGGCGGCTGATCGGGACCTCTCGATCTGACATCACCGACAAGGAGTTCATCGACGTCGCACGCGACGGGATCGAGGAGTTCGGTGACGGGGTGACCGACGGCGACGCGTTCAGTCGGTTTGCCGAGAACTTGTCGTACCGCGGGGGCGCATTCGGTCCGGGGGACACCGAACGGTTGGGCAAGGCCATCGAGGAGGCTGAACAGTCAATCGGCGGGGAGCCGAACCGGTTGTTTTATCTGGCGGTTCCGCCCACGGCGTTCGGCCCGTTGACCAAGGGCCTGGGCGAGTGTCACATGAACCGGCGGTCCCGGGTCGTGTTCGAAAAACCTTTTGGTACTGATCCGGAATCCTTTGCGGAGTTGGACGAGACGGTGCATGCGGTGCTGGAGGAAGAGCAGATCTATCGGATCGACCACTTCCTGGGTAAGGAGGCGCTGCAGAACGTGTTGGCGCTGCGGTTTGCCAACGGCATGTTCGAACCGGTCTGGAACCGCCAGCACATCGACCACATCCAGATCGACGTCCCCGAGGCCATTGGCATCGGGACCCGCGCCGGATTCTATGAAGAGACCGGCGCCATGCGAGACATGATCGTGACCCATCTGTTCCAGGTGCTGTCGGTGGTGGCCTTGGAACCGCCCGTGTCGCTTGAATCCGACGCGTTGATGGATGAGAAGAGCAAGGTGTTTGAGTCCATGGCCCCGCTGCGTCCCGACGACGTGGTCTACGGCCAATACGACAGCTACCGCCAGGCGGAGGGGGTCGCGCAAGATTCTGACACCGAGACCTTCGTCGCGGCCAAGATCGAGATTGACAACTGGCGTTGGGCCGGCGTCCCGATCTTTTTGCGAACCGGCAAGAAGATGGCTGAGAAGCACCAGACCGTCACCTTGGCCTTCAGTCGACCCCCGCGACAGATGTTTGCTGGCCGGGGCCTGGAGGAAAACGGTCGCAACCACCTGACCTTGGACATGTCAAACGATCCAGGATTTTCCATCTCGTTCTTGGCCAAGAAGCCCGGTCCGCGCCTTGACTTGGAACCTGCCTCGATGCGCTTCTCCTACGAACAATCGTTTTTCCAAAGCCCGGATGCCACGGAACGGTCGCGGCTGGACGCCTACGCCCGCCTGTTGCACGACGCGCTGCTGGGCGACCGGACCCTGTTCACCCGCGCTGACGGGATCGGCCGCACCTGGGAGCTGGTCGAACCGATCCTGAAGACCCGGCCGAAGGTGCATCGCTACGACGATGACTCCTGGGGGCCCGATGCCGCAATGGACCTGATCGCCCCCCGCAGTTGGCATCTGCCCGCCGATCACGAACACTGACCCGATGGAGATCGAGCCTCAGTCCGACCCGCAGGGCGTCACCGAACGTGTCGCCGCCATCGTCGTCGATCGTCTGACAGAGGCCATCGCCCTGCGGCAGCAGGCTGTGTTGGCCCTCAGCGGCGGCTCGACGCCGAAACCCCTGTACCGTCGCTTGGCGCAGACAGATCTGGACTGGCGTCTGGTGCATGTGCTGCAGGTCGATGAGCGGTTCGCACCCGACGGCGATTCACACCGCAACTGGACAGCCATCTCGACCAACCTGATCGATCCGACCGACGCGGTTGGCTACCCCATGCCGACCGGGGGGCCGGTGTCACGTGACCTGGCCCGCGGCTATGCCCAGGTGGTGGAGACGCTGTGCGGGGGTGTCCTTGATGTGGTGCACCTGGGGCTGGGCGACGATGGGCACACCGCCTCGTTGGTCCCTGGCGACCCGATCCTGTCCGAATCCGAACCGATTGCCATCACGGGGCCCTACCAGAACCTGCGGCGCATGAGCATGACGGCCCCGTTGTTGAATCGTGCGCGCACGATCGTGTGGGAAGTCGTCGGCACGGGGAAGCGGGGCGCAGTAGGGACACTGGTGAACGGGCCTTTGCAGGACGACCACGCAATACCCGCCCACCTGATCCGTCAGTCCGACGACGTCACCCTGGTCGCCGACAGTGATGCCTTGTCAGCGACGATCGGGACCGCGACTACTCTGTGAGGGGCAGGTGGATGCCGCATTCGGTCTTGCTCAGCCCGGCCCAGCGGCCCGCGCGGGCATCCTCTTCTGGACTGGTCGGTCGGGTGCACGGTGCGCAACCGATTGACCCGAATCCCTGCTGCGCCAACGGGTGGATCGGCAGGCTGTGCAGGCGGCGATGGCCTGCCATGTCGGCGGTTGTCCACGCAGCCAACGGCGAGACCTTCAGCAGCCGCCGCCCGCCTTCGGTGACGGCTGAGACCACGGGAGTGTCAGCACGTTGGTTGGTTTGGGCGCGGCGAAGACCCGACGCCCAACCGTCGTAGTCCCGCAGTGCCTGATCGAGGGGCGCAACCTTGCGCATCTCACAGCAGTTGTCCGGATCGCGACGGTACAACTCGGATCCGTACCGACTGTCCTGTTGGGGCACGGACAGTTCGGGCGTCACATCGACCACGGCCTGCAGCCCCAGTCGTTGCTGAAGATCCTGTCGATATTCCAAGGACTCGTTGAAGTGGTACCCCGTGTCCAAGAACAGCACCGGGATGTCAGGGCTCACCTGCGCCACCAAGCTCAACAGCACCACGCTGTCCACCCCGAAGCTTGAGGTGACACAAAACCGCGGGATGGTCAACCAGGCCCACCGCAGGATGTCAGTTGCTGGCGCGCCCTCCAGTTCTGTGGCAGCCGCAGCGACATCCAGATCGTCCAACTGCGGTGCCAGCGGGCTCGGTATTTGAATGCGGGGCGCCAGCAGCGTCACCATGTCAGGACTCCTTCGGCTTTGCTGATCACGGCGGCCACCTCGGCGTCGTCGGCGATCCGGACGCCGTCCAGCAGATCAGATTCCTCGATCCCTTGTTGGTTCAGCGCGGTGTCGTGAGCCAGCACCTCAATGCCACTCTCCAGCAGTGCTCTCAGGTCATGGGAGGGGGCGGACGGGGGGAAGGCCGCCCCGGCGATGGTGCCGGGGCGGGTTTCAGCGGTCGCCACTGCCAATCGGACGGCATCACTCAACAACACCACGGTCAGATCCAGGTCTTGGGTCACGGCATAGGAGTTGGCCTCAAGTGCGGGTTCGCTGCCCCGTGGCGCCCCGGGCGCATGACGGATCAGACTGACCAATTGACGGGGCATCAGGCGCCCACCCCGACGCTCAGGACAAGATCGGCGTCCCCGACGATGCCCCACAGATCGGCATGATCGCCCTCAAGGACCCCCGGAACCTGATCGGCCCCCACGCCGAGGGCACCTGCGGCATCGGCCTCGGTGATCCAGGTGACCGGCCCTCCACGGACGCCTTTGCGGATCAACCCGGCAATCGCCGCGGCCACCGGGTGGGTGCCTGCGCTCAGCACCGACGCCTCGTCGTGGGCGAACACCCGGACGGTCACGCCCCGTTCGACCAGACGTTCGACAAGGGCCAGTGCGGTGGTCGTCTGTTCGCCTGCCCCGGATTGGTTCAACACCAGTGCTGCGGTTCGGATCACAGCCACACGACCTTGTCGGTCCCGTCGACCAATAGATCCCCCACTGCTGCCACGTCGGTCGGTGTGATCCCGGGGGTCACGGTCGCGGGGTAGATGCCGCGGCGCTGTAGCGCCGCACGGTCGACCAGCACATCGGCACCGGCCTCCAAAACGGCGGTGACACGGGGTTGGGAGGGATGGGTCGGGCGGGCCAGATCGGCGCCCCGATCCAGCAGCACGACGGTGACGTCGTGGTCAGCGGCAAGTGTGGTGGCCAACGTCAAGGGCCAGCAGTCCCCAGCGGACAACAGCACGGTGGTTCTGATGTCAGGAAGCCTTTTCGATAAGCAGACGGATCGCGGGGCGGCCCGCGGCATCTTGTGCGCGTTCGACCGCAACCAGGGCGTGGCCGGCGCGGTCGGCCCAGCGGGCGAAGGCGGCCGGTGATCCGGGACCCTCGGCCAAGACCTCCAAGACGTCACCGGAGTTCAGGTCGGTGATGGCCCGCATCGCCTCGACCACGCCGCTGTCGCGGGGCTTGCCCCGGGCATCCAGGGTGGCGGCGGTCACGATGGTCGACCGGGGCGCCCGTCCGCCCGTTGCCCGAAGCCGCCACGCCCGTCCGTGGTGGGTGCTGCTGGCGGTCTCGCCAAGATCGATGGCAACGCCGGACGCTTCGCAGGCACCGGCCAACAGGCCGCGCTCCAGGGCTTCGGCCAGTGCCGGGTCCATTCGTTCCACCAGGGCGACTGCCGGAGACAGCCCGACGACCTCAGCCCAGTCGCTGCCCGAACGGGTGACCTTCACGTCGGGCGCATACACGCGAAGGGCTCGAGCGGCCCTGGCAGCGGCATCCCCCAGCGCCCGACTGGAAGGGGGCTCTCCGACCGCATTGGCCAACTGCCGCCCCTCATCCCGGGCACTGGCATGAGCGCGGGTCACCAGTGGCGGCCCGCCTGGGCGGTCCAACAGGGCTACCAGCAGCCGGACCATGAGCGCGGCTGCGGCGCCCCCAGCTGGCTGCGGCGCGCTGTCCAGTGCGGCGTTGTCGGTGCCTGTTTCGGGCCGGAACTGATACACGCGCGCGGGCCGGCCTCCCCCCGGGTGCTTCTTTTGACCGACGGTGACCAGCCCCGCCTCGGCCAGCAATCCCAAATGGGTTCGAGCGACGTTCGGGTGCAAGTCAAACGTGTCGGCTACATCGCGAACGGTCAGCGCGGTATCCACCTGTCGCAGGTGCTCATAGATCCCTGCGCGGGTGGTCGAGCCAAGTGCCCGGTTGATGCTGACCTGCGCTGTCACGTCGCCAGTTGTACTCAACCCTCCATGTGTCAGCACAGTAAATACAGGTGTAACCGTGCCGGGGTGGTGCGGGTAAAGGTGTTAACCGCCCGCAAAGGGAGGCAAGAGCGCCACTTCGGCGTCTGCAGGGACAAGGGTGTCGCTGTCTCGGGGCACGGGATCGCCATTGACCATCACCGCCGCGATTGACAGCCGCTCGCCAAAATGTCGGCCGAATCGGACCGTCAGGTCAGCCAGCAAGGCCGACAGGGCGACCGGGGCGTCTATGGTGACTTCGGTGGTGCCGGCGCTATCGCGCAACGCCGCGAACAATTTGACCGTTGCCGTGCCGTCGGATGCCACTGAAATCGATGTCCTTGTGCTGGGCTTGCTAGCGTTCCGCACCGTACATGTTCGTCCCCACCCTGACCCCCCGGAGCTGAGATGCATCTGCTTGTGCTGCTCGGAAGCTCCGGTGGTCCCCACGCGCTGTTGCCCGCCCTCGAGTTCCTTGACCACACCGTCACCACGGCAGCGCTGGTTCCCGAGTCCTTGGACAGCGCCGGCGACGCCCAGATCGTCATCGTTGATGCGACCACCAACCTGGCGGGGGCGTCACACACCTGCCGGGCGGCCGCGACCGCCGAGACAATGCGACCGATCCTGGTGGTAGTGGACGAGGGCGGGCTGGCGGCGCTGAAGACCACCTGGGGATTTGACGACATCGTGTTGCCCCGGGCCGGCCCGGCAGAGCTTGAGACCCGAATCCGGCTGTTGGGGGAGCGGTTCGCAGCTGTCGGGGGCGGCAGCGTGTCCCGTGTGGGCGACCTGACCATCGACGAGACGACCTATGTCGTGCGGCTGAAGGGGGATCCACTGGATCTGACGTTCCGGGAGTTCGAGTTGCTCAAGTACCTGGCGGCCAACCCGGGGCGGGTGTTCACCCGCTCGCAGTTGCTCAGCGAGGTGTGGGGGTATGACTACTACGGCGGTACGCGGACGGTGGACGTGCATGTTCGGCGGCTGCGGGCAAAGCTCGGGTCGGAGTACGACGCGATGATCGGCACCGTCCGGGGCGTTGGGTACAAGCTTGATCCCAACGCGGCGAACAACGACGAGGAGTCTGACTGAGTTTTTCATCAGCCGGCAGACACAGTTCAGCCTGCAGGGCGCATGAGCGTGCGGCCCTGGCCCTTGGACGCTTTGATGTCGTCGACGAAGCAGACTTCTTGGTACAGGGTGTCAAATCCTTCGGACTCATACAGCGCCACCGGGCCGGCGCTGGCGCAATCGACGTACAACACCACTGCCTCGGAGCGGCTGGCCAAGTGACGCACTCCCGTGCGTAACAGGTAGCGGCCCAGGCCCAGGCCTTGTGCTCGGGGGTGGACGGCCAG
>JBBSNE010000140.1:0-7067 GCA_038232815.1 Euzebyales bacterium
GAGGGGCGCGTCAGCCACAACCCGACTGCGCCCACGGTGGCAAGCAACGCCGCCAGTGCCAATGCTGCCCCCACGCCCACGCTGTCGGCGATCAGCCCATCCAGCGCAGCGGCAATCGGCCGCACTCCCAGGAAGGCCACGCTCCACAGCGCCATGACACGGCCGCGGACACCATCCTCCACATGCAATTGCAAGGTGGTGTTCAGTTGCGATACGGCCTGTATGAATCCGGCGCCCGCAACGGCCATGGCCCCCAATAGCACTGGGACTGTCGACGCCAGCGCCGCGGCCGCCATGCCCGTCGCCAGTGCCCCAAGGCCGACGCTCGCCTGCGTGCGGGGACCGACAGCGTGACGAAGTCGAGCCACCCAGAACGCGCTGAGCGTCGCGCCCCCGCCGAAGGCCGAACCGATGGCGCCAACCACCCAGGCGGGCTGTGACAGGCGGGCGGCCAGGGCCGGAGCCAGGGTCGTCACCGGGTCGGTGGCGAACCCGACGGTCACCGTGGCCAGTAAGACGGTGGCAACCAACCGATCGCTGCGTGCCAACGCGATCGCCGCCCACGCGGACCTGTTTGCGTCCGTCGTGTCCCCGGGTGGGGCGGGCCTTGCCACCGGAACCGCTGATCGTCCAAGCCAGACCAGGACCAGGGCAAAGGCGGCGAAGCTGAGGGCGTTGACCCCGAAGGAAGGCCCCGCACCCACCCACGCCACCAGCAGTCCCGCCAGACCGGGTCCGATGGCGCGGGCCAGGTTGAAGGTCACCGAGTTCAACGCGATCGCCTGCGGCAGATCAATGCGCGGCACCAAGGAGGGGACGAACGCCTGAATGGTCGGGATGGAGATGGCGTAGCCGACGCCGATGATCGCAGTGGCGACAAAGACCGGCCACACACCACCCAGGGCGTCAAGTCCGACGGTCAGGACCAGGACCGCCAGCAGTGCCGAGCCTGCCAAGCCTGTGGCCTGACCACCCAGCAGCAGGCGGCGCCGGTCGTACCGGTCGCTGAGTTGCCCCGCCACCGGGGCCAGCAGCAGGGTGAAGACGAACTGCAGACCACCGACCAGCCCGACCATGGTGTTGGATCCGGTCAGGTCGAACACGACGATCCCCGCCGCGACGTTGTGGAACCAGTTGCCCGTGTTGGTCAGCCATTGGCCCACGACGTAGGGTCCGAACCGCCGGTCGCGAAGCAGTGCCGGACCGGAACGTACGGCCTCACCCAAGGCTTGTCGCCTTTGGGTCGCTGGGGCGGACATTGGTCACAAGGCTTCGGTGGAGGCCGCGGGGTCGATGAGCCGGGCCAATCCCTCTTGTGCGGTTGATACCAGCAACGTGCCGTCGCGGTCATAGATCCGGCCGAACCCCAGCCCGCGTGACCCGCCGGCGGCCGGGGAGGTCGTCTCGTACAACATCCAGTGTTCGGTGTCGGGCTTTGGTTCGTGGAACCACATCGCGTGGTCAAGCGACGCCACCATCAACTGGGGGTCGCCGAACCATCGCCCATGGGTGCTGAGGACATTGCTGAGCAGCGTGAAGTCGCTGGCGTAGGTCATGATCGCGGCGTGGGTCAACGGTTGGTCTGGGACGGTGCCACTTGCGCGGAACCAGTACTGCGTCGGGGCACCCGGTTCTTCTGGGGATGGTGGCTGCATCCGGAAGTCCAGGGCGTGGATCTCACCCCACCCGCCGGTTGACCCGTCAGCCTCTTGTGCCAACGTGCTCATGCTGGGCAACGTGTCGGGGTCCGGGGCATCGGGCGGCGTCGGTTGATGGGTCAGGCCACCTTGTTCGATGACCTGGAACGACGCCTCCAACGTGAATATCGCTTTGCCCCTTTGTCGCGCCCGCACCCGCCTGGTCGTGAACGACCGTCCGTCACGCAGGCGGTCGACGTCATACACGATGGGGATTGTCGGGTCGCCCGGTCGCATGAAGTAGGCGTGGAGGGAGTGGACGTAGCGGTCCTCACAGACTGTTCTTCCGGCCGCCACGAGTGCCTGCGCCGCCACCTGGCCCCCGTACACCCGTTGACGTTCCCCGACTGAGGTCTGGCCCCGATACAGGTCGGTGTCGATGGTCTCGATGTCAAGCAGGGTGAGGAGTCGGGCAAGGTCAGTCATCGACTGGAACGTACCGTGTGGTCAGGCTGAGGCGCGATCAGAGCCGAACGTGAAAGCGACCACCCCGAAAGGTGGTCTCTACTGGCCCCGAAGGTGACCTACAGCGCCTTCAGGCGAGCGGCCAGACGAGACTTCTTGTTGGCCGCGGTGTTCTTCTTCACGATGCCCTTGGTGGCGGCTTTGTCAAGCTTGCGCACGACGTCTTCGTACACCGAGGTGGCGCCTTCTTTGTCCCCAGCTTCGACCGCAGTATCGAAGCGGCGCAGATAGGTCTTCAGTTCGGTGCGCTTGGCCTTGTTGCGGACGCGCCGTGTTTCATCCTGACGGATGCGTTTGATCTGGCTTTGAATGTTGGCCATCGAGATACACCTTTGACTGCTGCCCCGGTTTGGGGCGCCGGGGTTTCCACCGGGTCGGCAGTGACAGATTGAACGAGCACCACGGGGGCGCGACGAGAAATCCGCTTCGAATGCGGAACGGCCACGATAGCAGCGAGTCTTGGGGACGTCCAAGGCAGCGCCGCCTCGGCAAATCAGCCCCCGGCTACCCTCGACGGTCAGATGGCCTACTCGCTGCACCGCATCCGCAACTTCGCGATCATTGCCCACGTTGATCATGGCAAGTCGACCTTGGCGGACCGGATGCTGCAGGTGACCGAACTGGTGGACGCCCGCCAGATGCGGGACCAGTACCTGGACAAGATGGACATCGAGCGTGAACGGGGGATCACCATCAAGGCCCAGGCAGTGCGGATGCCCTTCAAGACACCGCAGGGCGAATATCTGCTGAACCTGATCGACACGCCCGGTCACGTCGACTTCTCCTATGAGGTCTCCCGGGCCATGAACGCCTGCGAAGGCGCCATTCTTCTGGTCGACGCCGCTCAGGGAATGGAGGCCCAGACCATCGCCAACCTCTACCTGGCCGTGGACGCCGGACTTGAAGTCATCCCTGTGCTGAACAAGATCGACCTTCCCGCCGCTCGGCCAGAAGCGGTGGCTGAGGAGATCTGCGCCCTGCTGGGGGGTGATCCCGGTGACATCCTGCAGGTCAGCGCCAAGACCGGCGTCGGCGTGCCACAGGTGCTCGACCGGATCGTCGAGCGGGTCCCGCCCCCGGGTGGTGACCCTGACGCACCCACGAGGGCGCTGATCTTTGACTCGATCTTCGACGCCTACCGGGGCGTGATCGTGTATGCACGGGTCATGCAAGGGCGTCTGCGTCCTGGGGATCGAATCCGAATGATGGCGACCGGTTTCGAGGGAGTCATCGATGAACTGGGCGTCACCTCGCCAGAGGCCATACCGATCGATGAACTGGGCCCGGGTGAGGTGGGCTATTTGACAGCGGCCATCAAAGGTGTGGGGGAGGCCAAGGTCGGTGACACCATCACCCTGGCCGGCAAACATGCAGCCCCCGCCCCCCTGCCCGGGTATCGCGAGCCCACCCCGATGGTCTTCAGCGGCTTGTACCCGGTGGATTCGGCTGACTTTCCCGACCTGCGAGACGCCCTGGACAAGCTGCAGTTGAACGATGCCAGCTTCACCTTCGAACCCGAGACCTCGGTCGCGTTGGGGTTCGGCTTTCGGGCCGGCTTCTTGGGTCTGTTGCACATGGAGATCATCGGCGAACGTCTGGACCGCGAGTTCAACATCCCCCTGGTCACCACCGCTCCGAACGTCGCATACGGAGTGGAATTGCAGGATGGGTCACGCCAGCGGGTCTCGAACCCCGCCGATCTGCCCGATCCCAGCCGCATCGAGGCGATCAACGAGCCGACGGTCGACGCGATGATCTACACCCCCAGCGAATACGTCGGCGCGGTCATGCAGTTGTGCGAAAAGCGCCGCGGAACGATGCTGAAGATGGACTACTTGACCGAGGAACGCGTCGAGTTGCGCTACAACCTGCCGCTGGCCGAGATCGTCTTCGACTTCTTTGACCGCTTGAAGTCCTCCACCCGGGGGTACGCGTCGTTGGATTATGACCCCGCCGAATCCCAGACGGCTGATTTGGTCAAGGTCGACGTGTTGTTGAACGGCGAGGCAGTGGATGCGTTCAGCTCCATCGTCCACCGCGACAAGGCCTATGAGTACGGCAAGTCGATGGTCGGCAAGCTGAAAGAATTGATCCCGCGTCAGATGTTCGACGTGCCGATCCAGGCGGCCATCGGCTCGAAGATCATCAGCCGGGAAACGGTCAAGGCCAGACGGAAGGACGTGCTTGCCAAGTGCTACGGCGGTGACGTCAGCCGAAAGCGAAAGTTGCTCGAGAAGCAGAAAGAAGGCAAGAAGAAGATGAAAAGCGTCGGGACGGTTGAGATCCCACAGGAGGCGTTCGTCGCCGCCCTGTCGTTGGGCGAGGACTAGAGATGTCGCTCCCGGGTGACGCCCCGGGGGTGTATGTCCACATACCCTTTTGTCTGAAACGATGCGATTATTGTGATTTCACGACCTTCGCGGACCGTGACGAGGCCATTCCTGGGTATGTGGACGCATTGTGCCGCCACATCGAGGGCGACGATTCCAGCGCCGCTCTTTTCGGGTCGGTGTTCGTCGGGGGAGGGACCCCGACCTACCTGCCGCCTGCCGATCTGACCAGCATCATCGAAACCCTCAAGGTGAACTTCAGCTTTACTCGGGACGCCGAATGGACCGTCGAGGCCAATCCCGAGACCGTGACCGCCGAAATGGCCGAGGCACTGGCGGGCGCCGGGGTCAACCGGGTCAGCCTGGGGGCGCAGTCGTTCGATGAGCGGATACTGACGACGTTGGGCCGATGGCATGACCCCGCCTCGGTCAAAACAGCGGTCGATCGGTTGCGGCAGGCAGGGATCCGTGGGTTGAGCCTGGACCTGATCTACGGCACGCCCGGTGAGACGGATGCCTCATGGCGACGAAGCCTGGATCGCACCCTGGAACTGGGGGTGGATCATCTGTCGGCGTATGCGTTGACCGTCGAACCGAACACCCCCTACGCCGCACGCGTTCGGGCGCAACCGGCCTTGGCGCCCGACGACGATGTCCAGGCATCTCGCATGGCCATCGCCGACACCGTGCTGTCGGCCCACGACATGACCCGCTATGAGATCAGCAACTGGGCGGCCCCCGGCCACCAGTGCGCCCACAACCTGACGTATTGGCGGGGGGGTGACTGGTTGGCCTTTGGCGCCGGCGCTCACGGGTGTTGGGGTGATCGCCGTTACTGGATGGTCCGAGATCCGGCCCGCTATGCGCGCATGGTGGCCGACGGCGCAGAACCGCTGGCTGGCCAGGAGGTCATCTCCACCGAACAACGACGGTTGGAGCGCCTGATGATGGGGCTCCGGCTGACCGAAGGGGTTGACCGCAGCGACATCGAACCGCTTGACGACGCCGTCCTCGACCGTTTGACCGACGGAGGGCTGCTGCAGGATGACGACGGCCGGGTGACCTTGACCCCGGCGGGACGGCCCGTCGCCGGTGCGGTGATTCGCCAACTCGCCTGATTCGACGACACCCCGCCACTATGTCGGATCATCACACCCTGGATGGGAAGGGCTGACGGGCGTGGCACCATTGGAAGGCAGTGAGCGATGCGCTGACCCCCCCTCCTGAACTGGACGACCGTAAGTCGGCTGTCCTGTTGGCCGTGGTGCGCGCATATGTCCGTCAGGGCGAGCCGGTCGGTTCGCGTTCGGTGGTGGAGGAGGCCGGCCTCAGCGTGTCGGCTGCCACGGTCCGCAGCGACATGGCCGTCCTTGAAGAGGCCGGCTACGTGACCCATCCTCACACCTCCGCCGGCCGAATTCCCACCGACAAGGGCTACCGCTACTTTGTCGATGCCCTTCGTGGGCAGGTCAGCGACGACCCGGAGGTCAGCGCGGAACAAGAGGCCCTGCTGGACGACCTGCTGACCGGGGCGACCGACCTGGAGGATCTGTTGCGCAAGGCCACCAGTGCCCTGTCCCGCTTGACTCGCTTCGCCGGATTGGTGGCCGCCCCGGCGTTGGACCGCTCGCGCATGAAACACATCGAGCTGGTGCAACTGAGCCCGCTGACCGTGTTGGCCGTCTCCATCGCCGACACCGGCCGGGTCAGCAAACGCATGATCGAATTGGCCGATCCGATCGACGACGTGGACCTACAACGCGTCCGCCACGCCATCAACAGCGCTGCGACAGGACTGCGTGGGATCGAGGCCCCGGATGCGATCGCCGGTCTGTCCGCAGGCGCTCCCAGTGAACTGGCGGAGCTGATCGACCGTGTCGCTGACGCGGTCCGTTCGGGGATGCAGGACGTTGACGGTCGCTCCGCCGGCCTGTTCGTGGGGGGAACCGCCGCGTTGGCGGAGGAAGGCCAGTTTGCCCGCCTGGAACAGGTCAAGGGTGTGTATGAGACCCTCGAGGAGCAGGTCGTGGTGCTCCAGGTCTTGCAGGATGCCCTCGCGGACGCCGACCCGGGTATTCGCATCGGCGCCGAACTGCCCTTGAGTGAGCTGCAGGCCTGCGCCATCGTCGCCACGTCCTATGACGCCGCCAATGACTCCGAAGGACAAATTGGGGTGCTCGGACCCAGTCGCATGGACTACCGCGCCGCCCTCGGGTCTGTCCGGGCGGTTGCCGACACCCTCGAGCGGGCCATCGCCGGCATGACGGGATACGCACTCCAACTACCCTCCCAATCGACGGATGAAGATGCCTACCGTGCGTGATCTCTACGAAGTGCTCGGGGTGTCCAAGGACGCCACCGACGCCGAAATCAAGAGGGCCTACCGCCACAAGGCGCGCCAACTGCACCCCGACCAGGGCGGTGACGAGGAAGCCTTCAAAGAACTGACCGCAGCCTTCGAGGTGCTGAAGAACCCGGCCGCCAAATCCAACTACGACCGCTTCGGCGACCCGCGAGGCCCGGGCGGCGGCATGGGTGGGGGTGACCCGTTCGGCGGCTTTGGCGACCTGAACGA
>JBBSNE010000141.1:0-7066 GCA_038232815.1 Euzebyales bacterium
AGTGTTGTGGCGATCGAGGCGATCACCGGCAAGTTGGTTCGCTTCACCAACGCCCCACCCGCGGACCGGGACGATGATCGGTATCGGCAGGTTGATCTGACCGTGGATCATGTGTTGGCGTCCGCCGCCATCCCGGTGCTGTTTCGGCCCGTGACCATCGATGGGGGCGTGTTTTGGGACGGCGGGCTGGGAGCCAATACCCCCCTGGGGGCAGCGCTTGGTCACAAACCGGACGTCTGTTTCGTGGTGGCCACCGGCGCGGTTGACCGCACGTCGGCGCCACCCAAGTCGTTATCACAGTCGATGTCGTTGTTGGTGGACGATCTGCTGCGCACCTCGTTGGTGAAAGATCTGCAGCAGGCCGAACGGATCAACCAGCTGGTCAAGGCCCTGGACGGCCACTCGCGCTACAAGCAGGTGGAGTTCCATCTGATTGCCCCACCGCCCGGGGGGACGGGTGTACATGACTTCCTTGACTTCGAAGAGTCAGCCACCAGCCTGCTGATCGCCCAGGGACGGGAAGCTGGCAAGGCCGCCATCCACGACTACCTGGAGGGGCAGGCGGCCTGAACACGTCCAAATTCCGGGAGCTGCTGACCTACTCGTGGTGGTTCATCCCGCTGCTCATGACCGTCGGAACCGTCGGTCTGGCGATCGGCACGATCGTCTTCGACGAGGCGGTCGGCGAACCCCCAGGACTTCTGGCCTTCTCGGGCAGCGCTGACGCAGCCCGCAGCGTGCTCAGCACGATGAATGCCGGGGTGTTGACCTTCACGGCACTGACCTTCTCGATCACGGTGGTCGTCCTTGTGCTCACCAGCGGCCAATTTTCACCGCGGGTGCTCCGCACGTTCCTCAACGACCGCGCAAGCCAGTTCTCACTCGGACTGTTCGTCAGCACCTACGTCTTCATCCTGATCGTCTTGCGAGAGGTCCGCGGGGACGTAGGGGCGCAGTTCGTTCCGCGCACAGGGGTGACGATCGGGTTTGCGTTGACGGGCATCTCGATCATGACCTTCGTCTACTACGTGCATCACGTCGCTCACTCTGTTCGCGCCGCGACGATCATCAGTCGAATCGCTGATGAGACACGCGAGACCATCTCGCGGATGTATCCGGCACCCGAGTTCATGGAGTCCTCCTCGACGCCCATGGTGACCGAGGAGACGGTTCGGAAGCGCGGGGACGTTCTGGATGTTGTGGCGCACCACAAGCCCGACCTGGAAGTCTGCTCGACCGGGCCGGGCGTGCTCAACGGCCTGAAATTGGAAGTGTTGATCGACCAGGCGCGCAACAGCGGGAGTCTCGTGGTCGTCGTCCCCCGGTTCGGCGACTTCGTCAGGACCGGTGGCAGGGTGTTGGAGGTCTACCGACGACCACCCTCCGATGTCAACTGGACTCCGCCGGACCTTGCGAAACTGCGCCGAGCGGTCGTCCTGCAAGAAGAATCATCCATACAGTTCAATGTTGCCTTCGGTTTTCGACAGCTTGTCGACATTGCCGAACGTGCTCTGTCCCCAGGGGTCAACGACCCGACAACCGCCGCCCAATGCCTGAACCACATCCACGATCTGCTGGGACTGCTTGCGGTACGCCCCTTCCCCTCAGGGGTGGAGCCCGATGCCGACGGCATCCCCCGTCTGGTGCGACCGCTGTGGAGCTGGGATGACTACGTGCACCTCGCGTTCGACGAGATCCGACATTGGGGGGCTGACTCCCTCCAGATGCACCAGAAGTTGCGTCGTGTGCTGGATGATCTGCTGAGCCTGGTGGGGGACAACCCGAACCGCCGGGCGGCCCTGGCACAACAACGACGACTTCTGGGCAACCGGACCGAGCAGGACCTTCCGGACTCCGAGCAGCGTCTGGCACGACGCGAGGCTGACGGGTTTGACCCCAGTGCGCAGGGACCTTGAACCACAACCAATTGGCGGAAAGTATCGGCGTTGGTGGCGGGCACGGACAGACCTTCGGCCGCAATGACGTGATGAGCAGCATCTATGCACGCTTCGATGGCAGTCTGGAGGCGGTCGGTCACACGGGCCAGCAGCGAGACCAGTCGCTGTGCGTCAACCATGGGCCTGGATGAAATCGCGCTGGAAGGCCAGACGACGTGGCGACTCGTCAAGGTAGCGTTTGCGTGTCTGCGCCTGCCAGCGCACCCGCGCGGCCGAGTCGTCGTCCAAGATCACAACCCCTGTCATCGCAACCCGTCCGGCCAGCCGAGTCGGGCGCCTCGTCCAGAAGGGTCAGGTCGATCGTTGTCGGCAGGGCTGCCGCAAGGCTCCAGCGATCGATCCTCGTGGGTCCCCACACCGCGAGGTCGATGTCAGACCGATCGGTTGACCGCCCCTCGGCGACGCTGCCGAACATCAAGGCGAAGGCCACGCCGTGCCGTCGCAGGGTGGCAGTGAGATCGGTCAGCTCAAGATCCAATTGCACCATGGCAAGTCTACGCTCTGCCTCCGGCGCCGATCAGCCGTTCCGCAGTGGACAGGATGCTGCGGTGTACTACCTCAGGGTGAGGGGACAACCGCACCTGTGGCCGCGGCCTCGCGCAGTAACCGCCGACCGGGACCCCACAACAACACTGCTGTAACGACCAGCCCGGCCACGGCCAACCCTGTCAGCGCGGCATCGAAGTCCGTCCCGTCACTGACCGCCGCCAGGATGACAGGGGCGCCGTCAGTACGAGTACAGTCCCCCTGCATGCCCACTGCGCTTTCCATCGATGATGGCCCAAGCCATCTTCCACGTGTCCAAGGGCGAGACGCTGCCTGGGGTGGCGTGGCCTTGATTGCCGCGTTGGTCGTGACTGCCGCCGTCGCTGCCATGGGCGTGGCGCTTGGCGGCATCGACTACTTGTTGCTGGGGGTGCCCGCCGGAACGCTGGCTGTCTGGGTGGTGCTGTGGGCGGCGTTGGTTCGTCACCGGGAATGGGGGTGGCGCACGATGGGATTCATATCATCGCGACGCAGTTCCTGGCATCTTGTATGGCAGGTGCCGGTGGCGCTGGTGGCCAGCTTGGTCGGGGCCGCTCTGGTGGGGGCAATCATGAACGTCGAACCTGGAGCAGAAAGGCCAACCAGTGCCCTCGACCCAGTGCCCTCGACGCCCTGAACATTCCCGTGTGGATATCGCTTTCGGTTGCATTGTGCACGGTGCTGCTGTTCCCGGCCGCCGAGGAAATCATCTTTCGCTGGTTGCTGCTCGACTGGTTGCGGACCAGGTTTTCTTCAGCAGTGGCCGTGTTGTTTTCCGCAGTGACATTCGGCGCCGTTCATGTCGTCCCGGTGGTGATGATCTACGTTGTGTTTCTAGGTTTGTCCGCCTGCCTGTTGCGACTCTGGCACGGCAGCCTCTGGGCGCCTCTCGCGCTACACGCGACGAACAACGCTGTCGTGGCACTGATCGTCATGCGAGCGTGAGTTTGTCTGTGCGAATCGTGATCGCATTCTTGTGCGCTACCGCCCCTGGCACTAGCGCTTCCTCAAGACTAAGGCGCGATCACAGAGGCTCGACGGCAGGGTGAACTGCCTGGGCGCCCCGTAATAACCGCCGCCCCGGTCCACACAACAGCACCGCCGTCACGACCAAGCCCAGCAGGACCAGCCCGGCCAGGGCTGCGTTGAAGTCCGTCCCGTCACTGACCGCCGCCATGACCACCGGCGCCCCGAATCCCAGATAGGTGACCGCATAGAAGGTCGCCACCAGCGCCCCTCGCGCGGACGGTGTGGCCAGGATCTGCGATGCAGTCAGGCCCGAAGCCAGGGTCAGGCCATACCCGGCGCCCAGCAGAATCGCCGCCGGCAGCAACACCAACGGGGCGTCCCAGACGTTGCCCAGCAGACCGGTGGCCACCCCGGCCGCGCCCAGGAACGCCCCCAAGGGCGCGGCCACCATCGGGCCGGTGCGCTTCTCCACCTGCTGGATCAGCACCCCGGTGCCCAGCGTCACCGCCCCGACCACACCGGTCAGCGCCAGGTCCCGGCCGGGCATGGCGCTTTGCAACCCCAGCGGCAACACGGTCAATGACACCGATGGGAACGTGAACACGCACAGTCCGGCGGGGACGACAAAGGTCAGGAACGTTCGTCGAGCGGTGGGCGGAACCCCCAGGTTCAACAGTGGCCCGTCGGTGACTCTGTCCAGGTGTGTCTCGGGGACCCCGCGCAGCAAGACCAGACCGACCACCACAAGGACCAGGTGCACCACATAGGACAGGCGCAGCGGCGCCGGGGCGTACTGACCCAACAGCCCCGCGGTCAAGGGCCCCAGGGCAAAACCCATGCTGAGCGCCGTGGTGGCGCGGCGGGCAGCCGTGCCGGGGTCGTGCACCAATTCCCCGATCCAGGCACTGCCGACGCTGAACACCGCACCGGAAACCATCCCCTGTAATAGCCGCCCCAAGAACAACAGGGGCACCGACGACGTGGCCCCCAAGAAAATAGCCGAGGCCAAACCCGACAAAATCGCAAACGGCACGACCACCGCCCGGCGGCCGTGCCGGTCCGAAGCCGGACCGGCCCAAAACAACGTCGGGACCAGACCCGCTGCATAGATGGCGAACAAGACGGTCAACAGGGTCGGGGACAGGTCCAGACGGGTTCGGTACAACAGCAGCAGCGGCGTCGGGACGTTGGTTCCGAACGCGACGGCGAACAAGGCCAGCGCCAGGGCGCGGGAAGCGGGCAGACGACTCAGAAGCGGCACGCTACCTCTTGGAGGCTGACAGCGGCACCTTCGCAGCGCGGGTCATCGCAGTTGGAATCCGGTCCCCATCGGGTCCCGGGGATCCAGTTTGAACTCGTGGGTTCCGGTGTGGAAGGCCTGGCCACTGACGCGGGTGTGGACCGCCGGATGAACCCCGACGGTTGTCTGTCCGTCGACGACGCCGCCCATGACCGAGCCCACGATGGATTCGTTGATCAGCCCTTGGTCGGTGGCAATCTGCCCGTTGTGATGCAACAACGCCAATCGGGCGGAGGTACCACTGCCGGTAGGTGATCGGTCGACCTCGCCGTCGGCGAACACGGTGACGTTTCGTTGCACGATCGGGTCAATCCCGGGATCCCCCAACCGCAGCGGCGGTGGCAGACCGACACGTTCAGCGGGCTCGACCAGGATCACGCCGTAGATGTCTCGCAGGCGCGGATCCTGCGGGTGGATCCATTCCCGCTGCGCGTTCAGGCGGTCCTTGACCTGCCGACACAGTGCGATGATGTCGGGAAGATGAGCGGCATCGACCCGCACCCCGAAGTCGCTGGCTTGGGCAATGGCGTAGAAGGCACCACCGAATGCCACCGACACCGGCACCACAATGCCCGTGGGGGTGTCGATCTGGAGGTCGTCGACCACGAAGGACGGCACGTTGGCAAACGTCACACCGCAGACGCCGGTGTCGTCGACGGACACCTGCACCTCCAGGCGACCGGAGGGCACATCGATGACCAGGTCAATCACACCGTCGACCGCCGGACCCACCCGACCCGTGTTCACAGCCCAGGTGGCCAGGGCAATGGTCCCGTGGCCACACGCGGTGGAGAAACCGTCATTGTGAAAGAACACGACGCCCAGATCAGCTTCGGCGTCATCTGGTGGAGTGATGAACCCGCCGTACATGTCGGCGTGCCCGCGGGGTTCGTTCACGACCAGTTGCCGGACATCGTCCAGACTCGCCGCCGCCCACAGCCGCCGTTGCGCAACGGTGTCGCCCTGCAGGTCGGGGATACCACCGGTCACGATGCGAAAGGGTTCGCCACCGGTGTGATAGTCCTCGGTCGTCACCCGCATCGCAGGGCTCACAACGGGACGTCCGAACCGGCCGTCGGGCCGCCTGATCGAACCAACCCGGCCACACGGTCGGGCAGGTCGTCCAATTCGTACTGCGTGCAGACGTCGGCAAACTCGGGACCTGGCCCGGTCCAGCGCAGATCATCCACCGAGGTTCCGAGATCCGCGTCGTGGACCAAGGTGGCCAGCGTTTTGAACAGCAGGGCCCGCGGCCTGTGCTCGGCAAGCGTTTCAGCCAGTCGTTTGGCTCCACGAACCCCAGGGCCCCATTCGCTCGGATCTGCCGAGATCTGCTCAAGATGACCGAACCGGGTCAGCAAGGCCGCGGCGGTCTTGGCCCCAAAGCCCGGTATACCGGGAAACCCGTCGGCGCTGTCGCCGACCAACGCAAGCCAGTCCGCTATGGACTCCGGCAGGACCCCGAACTTCTCAAAGACCCCATCGGCATCGCGAACTGTGTCTCTCATCCGATCCCATTGAACGACGCTGTTGCCTCGAACCGCCTGGGCCAGATCCTTGTCGGGAGTCGCAATGACCACCCGGTCCACTCGCTGGTCAGCACTGACCTGATGCGCAGCGCTGGCCAACGCGTCGTCTGCTTCCAGTTCTGTCATCGCCCATACGGTCACCCCCAGCGCACGAAGGGCATCCTCCAACGGTTCGAACTGTGCCGTCAGCTCCTGCGGCAATCCTTCGCCTGATTTGTACGTCGGCCACAACGCATTGCGAAAACTCTCGATGACATGGTCGGTGGCCACACCGATGTGAGTTACCGGCGAACCCGGCTCGGGTCCACCACGTTCCAGCAGCCAAACAAGGCTGCGCAGCACGCCTTTGACCGCCCCCTGCCGCGGGTCGTCGTTGTTCGGGGCGTGGTGGTACCGAAACAGCTCGTAGGTGCCGTCGATCAGATGGACGTCCATCCGGACGCACCTTAGCTGCCGTGAAACCGGCGAGGTAACCAGAACGCCGACGTGTGCGACATGGGGAGTTTGGCTAGGGATGGGTATGAACTTCAGACGGATACTCCGAATCTTCAACTCGACCCAAAGCCGCCGCCGCCGTGGGACCCGACGTACGCGCCGCGGGCGCGGTGGTGTGCTCTCCTCCGCGCTGCGACGCTTCTTCAAATAGCGACACCGTGGGACGTTCGTTCATCCCGGCTTCAACAGCAATTAGTGGTCCAGGAAGATTCAAGCGTGATGATCCGGGACATGGTCCGACCACGAGCTTGGAACCGGCGCAAGGGTCGCTCATCCCCAAAAAACCCGAC
>JBBSNE010000142.1:0-7042 GCA_038232815.1 Euzebyales bacterium
CGCTGCCAGGGTCACCGCACCGCTTCAGTGCCAAGCAACATTTTCAGCTCTGCGAACAGGCCCTGACTGCGGGTGATGGCAAGCTGGTCGGGCACGCTCAACTCTGTGGTCCTGCCGCCCCCGTCGATACGGACGCGGACCGGGACCGGGCCGACGTGTTCGGCAAACACCTCGCGCAGCCGCCCGATCATGTCAGGCGCGCACTGGCGAGGATGCAGCCGCAAGGTCAGGGGGGCACCCGTCGCCTCGCTGAGGTCGGGTTTGGAGACCCTGTCAGCGATGACCTGCTTGGTGTCGCGGCCGTCATCGACCCGGCCTTGGACAACCAGAACCTGATCTTCCACCAACAGATCGGCGTAGGTCGCGTAGCACCGCGGGAAGAACATCACCTCGACCCCGCCCTGCAGGTCTTCAAGGTGACCGACGACATAGGAATCCCCGGTCTTGGTGAACTTCTTGGTCACCGCGGTCAACAAACCCGCGATGGTGACCTCCGTGCCGCCGTCAGCCTCGTCGATCTCAGGCATCGAGGCCGTGGCAAGCTCTGACAACGCCCGTTCCAGACCCAACAGGGGATGGTCGCTGACGTACAGCCCGAGCATCTCCCGTTCTGCATCAAGCTTTGCCTTACGGTCGTACTCAAGGTCTGGGATGTTCGGCGGCGCCATCTTGACGGCATCGTCGCCGCTGGCAAGGCCACCGAACAGCGTGAACTCGCCGTCCTCTTCACGACGCTTGATCGACAGGGCATTGTCGATGACTGCCTCGACCGCCATCTGCAGACCTCGGCGCGGATGGCCGAGGGACTCAAACGCCCCGGCCTTGACCAGCGATTCGATCGTGCGTTTGTTCAACACGCCGATGGGGACCTTGTCGACGAATTCGTGGAAGTCGCCAAAGGCACCCGAGCTGCGGCGGGCGGCGATGATCTCCTCCACCACGCCCTCCCCCACGTTGCGGACCGCTGACATGCCGAAACGGATCTGAGCCGCCGTGTCGTCATGGCTGCCGGTCACCGGGGCGAAGTTGACCTGTGATTCGTTGATGTCGGGTACCAGCACTTCGATGCCCATGGTCCGACAGGCATGCAATGCCGCCGGCAGCTTGTCCTTGTTGTTCTTCACGCTGGTCAACAGAGCCGCCATGTACTCGACCGGATAATGCTCCTTCAACCACGCGGTTTGATAGGTGACCATCCCGTAGGCCGCCGAGTGGGACTTGTTGAACGCGTACTTGGCGAACCCCTCGATGGTGTTCCACAACTCGACCCCAAGTGTCCTGGGATACCCCGATGCCTCGGTGCCGTCGATGAAATCGCTTTTGAGCTCCTCCATCTTGTCCTGCAGCTTCTTTCCCATGGCCTTTCGAATCATGTCGGCCTGGCCCAGCGTGAAACCGGCGATCTTCTGCGCGATCTTTTGCACCTGTTCTTGATAGATCAGCAGCCCGTAGCTCTCTTCGAGGATCTCGGTCACGTCGGGATGGACATAGGTGACCGGCGCCAACCCGTTCTTTCGGTTGGCATAGTCGGTGTGCAGGTTCTTTCCCATCGGACCAGGCCGGTACAGCGCGCCCAGGGCGGTGATGTCTTCGAACCGGTCGGGTTTCATCAACCGGCACAACGCCTTGTAGCCCGTGGATTCCATCTGAAATACCCCGTCGGTCTCGCCCCGCGAGATCAAGGCATAGGTCTTCGCGTCGTCCAACGGCAGGTTGTCGATGTCGATCTTTTCACCGGTCGTCATCTCGATGTGGACCAGAGCGTCCGAGATGATGGTCAGGTTGCGCAGGCCCAAGAAGTCCATCTTCAGCAGACCCAACGCCTCCACCTGCCCCCCGTCGTACTGCGTGACGACCTCGGCTTCGCCGTCGACCTGCAACGTGGGGACGATGTCGGTGATGGGTACGTCGGCGATCACCACACCGGCGGCGTGGATCGAATGCTGGCGACGTAGGCCCTCCAGACCTGCAGCCAAATCGATGACCTTCTTCGCATCCGGGTTTGTGTCGCAAGAATCTGCCAGCTCGCCGGACAGTTCCAGCGCCTCTGCCAGGGGGGACTCCTGACCCTGGACAGGGGGAGGGAACATCTTGCACAACCGGTCACCAAAGGCGTAGGGCAGACCCAACACCCGCGCGGCGTCCTTGATCGCCTGCTTGGCCTTGATGGTCTGGAACGTCACGATCTGGGCGACATGGTCTTGGCCATACTTCTCAGCGGTGTAGCGGATCATCTCGCCACGTCGCCGCTCGTCGAAGTCCATGTCGATGTCGGGCATCGAGATGCGTTCAGGGTTCAAGAACCGCTCGAACAACAAGCCGTGCTGAATCGGGTCCAAGTCGGTGATACCCGCGCAGTACGACACCGCACAACCGGCGGCCGAACCTCGGCCGGGACCCACCCGAATTCCTACCTCGCGGGCGTGTTCGATCAGGTCGGCCACGATCAGGAAATACGCGCTGAAGCCCATGTCCTCGATGACGCCAAGCTCGTACTCGATACGACTTTTGACCTCATCGCGCAGGCCTTCGTAGCTGGTGGCGGAGTCTTCGGCGCCGTAGCGCCGTAGCGCCCCGGCACGGACTTTCTCACGCAGGTAGGACTTCTGGTCGTGACCGTCGGGGCAATCGAACCGGGGCAGGTGCATCGCGTCGAAGTCGAAGTCGACCTTGCAACGTTCGGCGATCAGCAGGGTGTTCTTCCAGGTCTCCGGATGCTCGGGGAACAGCGCTTGCATCTGCTCCGCCGGCTTGACGTAGAACTGGTCGTTGTGCAACTTGAACCGGTTGGTCTCAGCCTTCAGCGCCCCGGTCTGCACGCACAACAAGGCATCGTGGGCCTCGTAATCGGCCTGGTGGGTGTAATGGGAGTCGTTGGTGACGACCAGACCGACATCAAGGGACTTGGCGATCTTGATCAGGTCGCCGTTCGTGGCCTGCTGCTCGGGGATCCCGTGGTCTTGCAGTTCCACGTAGTAGCTGTCGCCGAAAACCTCTTTGTACCACCCCGCGGTCTCGCGGGCGTCGTCGTAACTGCCGGCCAGCAGTTTCTGGTTGAGCTCGGCCCCCAGGCAACCGGAGAGGATGATCAACCCCTCCCGGTGTTCCTCCAGCAGTTCACGGTCGACCCGGGGCTTGTACCAGTAGCCCTCGGTGTAGGCGCGTGAGGTCAACTTCATCAGGTTGTGGTAGCCGATCTGGTTCTCAGCCAGGGCAATCAGGTGGTAGTAGCGCTTGCCCTCCACCGTCATCTGCGTGGTGTTCCGCCGATCTCCTGCAGCCAGATACAACTCGCAGCCGATGATCGGGTTGATGCCACGCTTGGTCGCTTGCTTGTGGAAATCGACGGCCCCGAACATCACCCCGTGGTCGGTCATGGCCACCGCGGACATGTCCATCTGGAGGACGCTGTCCATCAACTCCCCCACCCGGCTGGCTCCGTCCAACATCGAATATTCCGTGTGGACGTGCAGGTGAGCGAAATCGGCCATGGACTAATTTCCCTTGTGGAATCACATTGATGGAGTTCGAAGGGGAAGAGCTAGACCGTACCGGGGTCGGGCACGTGTCTCAAGAGCGTCTGACCACCTTAGGACACCACAGTGAAACTCACCCCGGCATGTTGCCGATCCCGCCCAGCCACCCGACTTGGATGGATCGGGCAGGATACCGTGTCCGGTGTGGCGGTGGACACTCACAAAGCGGCACCTGGCGCGGACCTCCGCCAGCCCAGGAAGTCTGTCGCGCCGCGCCTGAAACCTGAACGACGGACCCTTCCGCGCAAGGCAGTCACCGAGGTCGGCCGCTATCACCGGTCGACCATGCCGGCGGGGAAGGCCTTGGTGGTGGTCATGCTCGCCCTGGTGTTGGGTGGGCTGCTGAATGTCAGGTCATTGACCGACGCGGCCGAACGGCAGCCCAATGGCTGGGAGCGGGACGTGGCTCTGGTGTTGGTGTGGCCGTTTCAGCAGGTCAGCGAACTGCTCGGACTGGATCGGCCACAGGCCAGGTTGACCGAACGACTGGGTCGTGAAGAGGAGGTGCTGGCCAGCGGGGATGAACCGGTTGTGACCACCGGGGGTGGCGACGTGGACGTCGACGACGAGGGAAATCCAGATGATCCATTGCTGAGCGACGCCTTGGCGGTCGCCGCCGCGATCGCGGGTCGAGAAGCAGTCGACCCGTCGCTGGCCAACGTCACCGCCATTCCCGCCGGCCTTGATCCGGATGCCCCGGCCCTGCGACGTGCGCCGGAATTGCCCGAGCGTTTGCAAGCGGAGTTCGTTCCCGCAAAGCCGCTGCGAATCGCCGTGATCGGCGACTCGCTCACCGAGCAACTGGGTCCGGCGATCATCGACTACACCGTCCAGCCCGAAGTCCCGGCGGTCACCACCCACGACTTCACCTACTCCTCGGGGCTCAGCCGTCCAGATTTTTATGATTGGCCGGCCCAGGCCTTGAGCCTGGCCGAGGAGTTGGACCCGGACCTGTGGATCGTCATGCTGGGCGCCAACGATGCCCAGGACATACGGGCCGACGACGGCAAGTTCCGTCAGATCGGCAGCGATGAATGGGAGGCGATCTACCGGGAACGGGCCGGCGCCCTGATGGATCTGTTGACCCAGGATGGCCGGGCGGTCATCTGGGTCGGGCAGCCGTTGATGCGTGCGTCGTCATTTGATGAGTCGATGGAGTATGTCTCTTCGTTGTACCGCCAAGAGGCGCAGGCGCGATCATTGGTCTCCTACGTCGACGCCCGGGAGGTGTTTGCCGGACCCGATGGCGGCTATGCGGACTACCTTCCGGGCAGCGACGGTCAGCTGACGCAGATGCGATTGTCCGACGGCATCCATCTGACCCGGGCGGGGGCAAAACGCCTGGCCGACCAGGTCATCCCCTTGCTGCCGGTGTCAGTTGATCCCGATGCGGTCGCGGTGCCGGCCGTGACCACGCCGGAGTCATCCGAACCCAGCCCTGCACCGGCTACGCCCAGTGCCGCGGCGTCGCAGGGCTGACCTCAGTCGTCCTCGGATGGTTCTTCTGGCAGGACGTACAGCGTGGTGTAGGACTCACGGGTCGGCGGACGGTCGGCCGCCTGCCTGATGCGGTCCACGGTCATGTAGAACTCCCCACCGCAGGCGCACGGACCCGTGACGGTCTCGACCTGCCAGTAGGGGGTTGACCAGAACGTGACGGTCACCGACGTCTCGTCGGTGGCGGTGTCCACCAGGATCGCGTGCGGCGTGTCGTTGCGGATCTGAAGGTTGACGTTGGGATAGTTGATCGTGGCTTCACGGCCTGCCGGATACCGCGGGAAGTAGACGCTGTGCGGTTTCCAGTCGACCAGTTCGACCCCGGCGAACCAGGCGGCGTTGAAGAAGGTCGTTGCGAACTGACTGATCCCACCGCCCAGGTCGGTGGTCAGCTCTCCGTCGATGATCGCACCGCCCTCGGTGAACCCGTTCTCGATTGTTCGGGGTCCTACGGCCTGATTCATCTCATAGGACTGTCCTGGCGGGATCAGGGTGTTGTCCACGATCTCAGCGATGAGGCGAATGTTTTGGACCCTGGACTGTCCTGCGGTGTAGTAGGTCGTGAAGGTCGAGACAGGCTGGATGATGCCGACCTCCGTCGGGTCGGGTAAGGGTGCGTCGGCACCGATGACACCGACGTCACCGCCCCCCTGCAGGGCTGCCTGGACGACGGTGTCCAGCGTGGCGTCGCGGTCGGGCTCAAATCCGGGTTCGCCCCCCTGCGCCACGACGTCGCCGGTGACAGAGGACACGTCGGCGACATCCGCGCCTGCTTCCGGGGTGGGCGATCGATTTTCCACCTGCGCTCGCAATTCCGCAGGTATGCGGGCCAGGTCCATCAATACGATCAGTCGAGCCGGCGCGCCGTCGGTGTCCGGCACCAACTGCAGTCGCTGTCCCTCAGCAGCACCATCGACAACCTCCACGCCCAACATGTCCCGTACCTCACGCGGTGACAGCGTGATGGTCGCATCCGGGGTTCCCTCCGGGGTTGTGGCGGTGACGGTCACCGTGGAGGACTGCACCTCCTCGACACGTTTGAGAATGGCATCCAGGTCAGCCTGGGTGATCGCTGGGGGTGGCACACTGCCGTCGATACCGACCTCCAGCGTCGCCGGCCAGCGGTCGAGCGGTTGATCAGCGATTTGATCGACCGCGGCCTCCAGGGCAGCGTTGACCTGTCCGGCGTCCACATCGACCCCGTCGGCACCGTCGCGCACGTCCACACCTGATGGTTGAATGACGACATCGATGTCGGTGGGGTCCTTCGAGACCGCCTGGGCGACGTCGGCAAGGGGCTCGGGTGGAAGTGCCTGGATGACGAAGGGCAGGTGCTGCGGTCCGTCGGCACCGCGTGCGAGCCACCTGCGGAAGGACGGAAGTCCCCGGCGTACGGGAGCAACCGAGGCGTTTGGGTCGATGGTGAGCCCCAGGGTCTGGCCGGTCGTTTGCGTTTGGGTTCCCACCGCTGTCTGAAATTGGATCTCGAGGTCGTTCAATTGCTGTTGCGCGGAATCTACAGCTGAGGGGGCGTCGTCGATGGTGTCCACATCGGTGCCGGCGAGGGTCGAATCAGGGGGCAATCGGGTCGTCATCACTGCAACTGTCCCCAGCAGCAAAGCGACCAGGCCAAGCGGCACAAGGAGCTTCACCCAACGGCCGTCCGCCCATCTCCCGGCGGGCGGTTCAACACGGACGGTGGGGCGCCAACCGGGGGGATGCACCGCATCGTCGGCGGCGTCGTTCGCATCGACCAGCCCGGTTGCTGATCCATGCCCCCAGCCGATCACGTCGCCGCCCATTGTCCGTTCTCCCACGGGCGCAACGGTAGCGCACACGCCCCGCCATTCAGCGCATTCCCTCACCTTGCTGGCTGGCATGTCGGGCAAAAGAGGTGCTGCCCGGCCTCACGGACCTACTGAACACGGGGGGAATTCAGCAGCGGGGCCAGGGCAGCAACATGGAGTGTAGGGCCTCGGTTCATTCTGCCAACCAAGAGATGGCAAAAA
>JBBSNE010000143.1:0-6979 GCA_038232815.1 Euzebyales bacterium
CCCGATCAACGACGAGTTCGGCTGCGATGGGCTGTGACCCGGCGTCTGACCTGGTAGCCACCCAGCGGTCAGAGGTCAAAGGGTCTGTATCGCTGCCGAGAAGGTCAAATTGGGTGTCACCGCTGACTGGTATGGCCCTGGCAGACTCCCCGGCGACGGGCACGCTGCGGTATGCGTCCAGGCACACCGGTTCGGCGTCCTGTTCGCCGACGACGATGTGCACCTCGGCGCGGGCACTGTCCAAGGCCATAACAACCCCCCGGTAGCGCTCGGTGCCCCCCAACGACGAGCCGCGCCACGTCGTATCTGGCATCGTCGCTGCCCGCTGGATGACCCCATCGTGCAGGCGTACAGCCACTGGTCCGCCGATGGTGGCTGCGACACCCCCGACATCATCGACGTCGACGACAAAGCCGACGTCGACGACCCCTTCACCCTCGGGGCAACGGGGGGGAGACTGGGTGGTGGGTTCGACCGCACACCAGTGCCCCCGGCCCTCAAGGTCGATGACGATCCACCCGTCGGTGATCTGCCAGCCATCGATCTGTGGCTGGATCGGGCCGGCCAAGAACGAGTGATCGATCACCTGGCGGTATGGCGGGTCAGCGTCGGGTTCTGGCAACACCGGGGACTGGGGCAGGCGACAGGTGGCGGGTGGGAGGGCCGACCCCAAGACGGGCCTGTCTTGTACCTGCCACGGCTGTAGCGACTGGATCCCAGTCACCACGACGGGGTCATCGGGGTCGCTGCGTCCTTCGATGGGCTCGGCGACACGGTGCACAAGATCGTCAAGTGCTGTGTGGTTTGTGTACCCCGTTGTCGCAGACGTTCGGCCCCGAAGGCTGGACGGCAGCCGGCGCCCCCGGTTGTCATACAGCGACCCGTGGTGAGGATCGACGAACTGCCCCGCCGCGGCGCACCATCCCACCAGGCTGGCGACTGGCCCCTCCACCTCGGTCGCAAAGGCCTGTATGACGTCGATGACCGGCGTCTGATCGGGATCCTCGGCCGGGGTGTGCACGATGAAGACCGGTGTGCCGTTGGCCAATCGGTCGGCACGGACCGTTTCGAACTCAGGAATGGACAACACGTCGGTGACCGGCACATCATCGGAAGTCCGGGCGGCGATGACGACCAGTGCCAAGACGACGAACACCGCCAACAGGCGTGCCATACGACGTCGTGTCGTGCTGTCCGTCATCGACACCGACGCTATCGTGGCGGGCCAGACAAGCGGCGCGAAACACAGACGCCCCCTTGACCCAGACGTCGCCAGGAGCGTGCCTTGGACATCGCAAACTATCTCGTCCCCACTGTCGTGGAGCAGACCAACCGCGGCGAACGTGCTTTCGACATCTACTCCCGGCTGTTGAAGGATCGGATCATCTTCCTGGGCACGCCCATCAACGACGACATCGCCAACCTGATCATGGCGCAGTTGCTGCACCTTGAGGGGGAGGATCCGGACAAGGACATCAACCTCTACATCAACTCCCCGGGTGGATCGGTGACCAGCGCACTGGGAATCTTTGACACCATGACGTTCATCAAGCCGAAGGTGTCTACGATCTGTATGGGACAGGCCGCGTCAGCAGCGGCCATCCTGCTTGCCGCGGGGGAGAAGGGGAAGCGGTTTGCGCTGCCCCACGCCCGTGTGCTGATCCACCAGCCCCACGGTGGCGCCGAGGGGCAGTCGACCGATATTGAGATCGCGGCCCGTGAGGTTCAACGGATCCGAGACCTGCTGGACAAGATCTTGGCGGACGCGACCGGGCAGCTGCAGACCAAGATCACTGAAGACACCGACCGAGATTTCATCATGAACGCTGACGAAGCGGTGAAATACGGCATCATCGACCGGGTCCTTGAGTCGCGGGCAGAGCAGGGTGAAACCGCGCTGACCTGAGGGTATGGGTCGTCCAGCGACCAGTCGACATAGTGGAAACGGTTGTGTGGTCGCCGTGATGTCTCCTCACGGCGTTACGATGGCCTTCGGCCGGTCCGACAACTGACGTCGATCCGGACCGAGAGTCCAGCGAAGAAGGGCACGCTATGGCCAAGTTCGGCGAAGGAGGGGACCTGCTGAAGTGTTCGTTCTGCGGGCACACCCAGAAGCAGGTCAAGAAGCTGATTGCTGGCCCCGGGGTCTACATCTGCGATGAGTGCATCGATTTGTGCAATGAGATCATCGAGGAGGAGTTCGCCGAGATCCCCGAGGTGTCGTCGGGCGATCTACCCAAGCCCCGTGAGATCTGTGAGTTCCTCGATTCCTACGTGGTGGGACAGGACAACGCCAAGCGGACGTTGGCTGTCGCGGTCTACAACCACTACAAGCGAATTCGTGCGGGTGCGAAGTCCGGCGACGTCGAGATCGCCAAGTCCAACATTTTGATGCTTGGGCCGACCGGTTCGGGCAAGACCTTGTTGGCCCAGACCTTGGCACGCCTGTTGGATGTTCCCTTTGCCATCGCCGACGCCACAGCCCTGACCGAGGCCGGATATGTGGGTGAGGACGTCGAGAACATCCTGCTGAAGTTGATCCAGGCCGCGGACTTCGATGTGAAGAAAGCCGAGACGGGGATCATCTACGTCGACGAGGTCGACAAGATCGCCCGCAAGTCTGAGAACCCGTCAATCACCAGGGACGTCAGCGGCGAGGGTGTCCAGCAAGCCCTGCTGAAGATCCTTGAGGGGACCGTGGCAAGCGTTCCCCCGCAAGGGGGTCGCAAGCATCCTCATCAGGAGTTCATCCAGATCGACACCACCACCGTGCTGTTCATCTGCGGTGGGGCGTTTGCCGGGTTGGAACAGATCATCGAACGCCGGATGGGACGCAGCGTGGTGGGCTTCGGTGCTGAGTTGGCCGGAAGTGCCGCAGCCAATGATCCCAGTGCCTTGCACAGCGAGGTCCTGCCAGAGGATCTACTCCGATTCGGCTTGATACCGGAGTTCGTGGGTCGGCTACCCGTGGTGACCAACGTCAACAAATTGGACCGGTCTGCGCTGATCGAGATCCTGACCCAGCCGAAGAATGCGTTGGTCAAGCAATATCAAAAACAGTTTGAGTTCGACGGGGTCGAGCTTGAGTTCACCGAGGATGCGCTGGAGGAGATCGCCGACCTCGCGATCCTGCGCGGCACCGGCGCCCGGGGCTTGCGGGCGATCCTTGAAGAGGTGCTGTTGAACACCATGTATGAGGTGCCATCCATGGACGACGTCAGCCAGGTCATCATCACCGATGACGTCGTCCGCGAAAAGTCCAACCCGACCCTGGTGCCCCACAACGAGTTGCAGCAGCGCCGCTCGGCCTAACCGTCCAGGACTGGGGGGTGGTCGACGGCACCCGGCACGTCATCGGTGTCCTCGACGCGCATTGCGGCCTCTTCGGCGCTCGGGGGAACATCCGGACGCCCAGAGTCGTCTTGTTGTTCCGGTTCCACCAACGGCGCCTCGGCCACCAGGTCCTTGACGTCGTCGTGTCCGTCAACACCGGCGTCATCGAGCAGTTGCGTGGGGGGCGGCTGTTCCCCGGGCTCGGCTGACTCCCCGAAGTCAGGCAGTTCACGCAGCAAACGTTCGTTCAATGGCTCGTCGTGTGCCATCTCTTCTTCAGTCGTGCCGTAGTCGAACGATGCCATCGGACGGTCTGGAAACTCATCGGGGAGTTTTTCGGCGTCCAACCCCTCGCCAGGCTGGTCGGCGTCGTCGACGGCGTTGGTCACGGTTGGTTCGTGGTCTTGATCGCTCATGTTCTGACCATACCCATCCCTGAGGACCACACCTCCCAAAAAGCTGGGTCAGCTCGGCTGGTGGTCGTGGGCGAGTAGGGCCCAGCGCTCATGGTCGCGCCATTCGCCGTTGATCTGCAGGTAGGCGGGGGAGTAGCCCTCCTTGTGAAAGCCAAGGCGTCGCACCAGATCGATCGAACGGGTGTTGTCGGGTTGGATGTTGGCCTCGGCCCGGTGCAGACCCTCGGTGTGGAACAACCGGGTCAGTACCAAGCGCATGCCGGCGGTCATCAACCCCTGCCCGGCTTTGTCACTGAAGGCGTAATAGCCCAGATAGCAGGACTGAAATGTCCCCCGCACGATCTCGCTGGCATTGACCACGCCCACCAGGGTGTCGTCGGCGTGGATCAGGTAGGACAGGCGTCGACTGTCGCTGCCCTCGACGTAGTCACGGAAGGCCTGCGGCGTCGAGGGGGGCGTGACCCAGGGGTGGTGAAGATCGCGGCTTGCCTGAACCGCGGCCACGAACGTGTCGGTGTCCTGTAGTGACGGCGCCCGAATGGTCAAACCAGACATTTACCTCCGTAGCGCGATCAGTTGTCGTCCAGCGCCGATTCCTGGTCGATGATGTACACCGCGTCCTCTTCGGGGCCGCGGGACCTGTCGAACTGGCCGGAGTCGTCGGGATGGCGGTCACGTCGCGCCCTCATCGTCGCCATCTCTTTCTCGGTGTTGCCACCATCGTCATCGAAGACGCTCAACAGATCCGGCGATTCATCATCCTCGGGTTCCCGCAGGGCCTGCTGGTCATCGGCGAGACCATCGGGCTGCTCGCGACGCAGACGTCGGTCCAACGGTTCACGGCGGGCCTGTTCCGCTTCGGTGGTGCCGTAGTCGCGGGATGCCCAAGGCCGGTCGTCGGGAAACTCCTCGCCCAAGACGTCGCCGTCCAACGCTGCGCTGTGGCCGCCACCGCCCGCCACGCTGCCATCGTTGTCGCGGTCTGTGGCAAAGGGTGGGTGCAAGGCGTCCATACCTCGTTGTATCGCGTCCAGCCGCGGCTGAACAGTGGCAAACCCGAACCGTCACACCCCCATGCGGTCCAAGATGTCGGTCATGCGGGGGTCGGCACGGACCTCGGCGAACAACGGATCGGACTGCAGCCGACGTCGGTCTGCCCAGCCACGGTCTGCGGCGGTGTACAACCAACGGATGGCCCCGTCGATGTCGCGCAGACCCGCCCGAGCGGCGGCGGCCGTGACCGCTGGTTGCCAGTTGCGTTGTACATCGGTGTTCCAGGCGCCCTCAGCCGCGCGCAGCCCCGCGTCATAGCGCCCCCCGGCCACCAGGGCGGCAGCGGCGCTGGTCAGCGTGCCCGGATCCAACTGGTCCCACCGGGTGCTCAGCACGTGTTCCATTTCATCCAGGCGCCGGGTTCGGGCCAAGATGGCGGTGTAGACCCGGGCGCTGTCCACGGTCGGGCGGTAGGTGTGTTCTTGCTGCAAGATCTCCACGGCCTGGTCAGGCTGACCCTGTTTCAAGGCCTGCTCCGCCAGGGCCAACGCATGTTGCAGTTGTTGGCTGTACACCCCCGCCACCCCGGGGGTCGCCGGTGTCGCGGCGGGTCGTCGAAGGGCTGCCAGGCGACGTACGTTCGCAAGCCCCAGGAACACCACGATCAACAGCAGGAACAAGTTCCCGGTCCGTAGTGCCCACATGCCGGCAGCGGCCGCGATGACCACGCCGATCATCGAAGTGATGCGGGCGGCGTGTGGCAGCCGAATCAGTTCCAGCAGCGCCTGCAACGACTGGCCGCCGTCCAGAGGGTGAAGAGGGACCAGGTTCAACAGCCCCCAGCCCACGTTGATGAACAGCAGATCGAGGAAGATGATCTCGGCCAGCCCATCGGCCACGAACGGGGCACTCAGGCTTAGGCTCATCAATTCGCCCAGACCAAGGCCGTCCAGACGTGGTAGTGCCCAGATGCCACTGCGTTGCAACAGCAGGGCCAGGCCACCAAGGGCAAACCCCACCCCCGGTCCGGCCAAGGTCGTGACCAACCGCTTGCCGGGGCTCAATGCCCCCGATGCGCTGGTCAAGCCGCCCATGCCGTACAGGGTGACGCTGGGCTTTCGTCCAAAGGCCCGAAACGACACCGCATGCCCCAACTCGTGGATCAGAATGCCGACAAAGACCATGGCGATCCATTCCACGATCAACGTGACGTCAAGGGATCCGCCGACGGTCGCGCGTTGGAAGCCGAACAACCCCATGATGATCCAAAAGGTCGTATCGACCCGCACGGGGATGTCGCCTATCCGAAATGCCAGACCTCGCATGCCGCCATCCTGCCCGCCGTCTGGTCAAGTCGTTCCAAAAGCTTCTCTGCGGATCGCTACGTACACTGCACGGCCCATGGAGCTGTCGAAGAACTACGACCCCGCCACGCTTGAGCGTGAACTGTATGCGTGGTGGGAGGACAACGGTCTGTTCCACGCCGAGCCGGACGACCAAGGTGAACCGTTTGCCATCGTCATCCCTCCACCGAATGTGACCGGGTCGCTGCACACCGGCCATGCCTTGGACATGACGCTGCAGGACGTGCTGATCCGGCGGGCGCGGATGCAGGGCAAGAACGCGGTGTGGCTGCCGGGGACCGACCACGCGGGGATCGCCACACAGATCGTGGTCGAACGACAATTGGCTGAGGAGGGACTGAGCCGTCACGACCTGGGCCGTGAGGCGTTCGTCGAGCGGGTGTGGCAGTGGCGCGACAAGTCCGGCGGGACGATGCTGGCGCAGCTGCGTCGGCTGGGCGCCAGCTGTGATTGGCAGCGTGAGGCCTTCACCCTGGATGACGACCGCTCGGCTGCGGTTCGAAAAACCTTCTGCGATCTGTACGATCAGGGGCTGATCTACCGTGGTCTGCGCCTGATCAACTGGGATCCGCTGACGTTGACGGCGCTCAGCGACATCGAGGTGGAGCATGTCGAGGTCAGCGGCACAATGACCCACATGCGCTATCCGGCCGCCGACGGCGGCGCGGGGGTGATCGTGGCGACCACCCGTCCCGAGACGATGCTGGGTGACACTGCCGTCGCCGTCCATCCCGACGACGAGCGCTATACCGACCTGGTCGGCAAGACCGTCGTGGTCCCGTTCGTCGACCGTCAGATTCCGGTGATCGCCGACGACCACGTCGATCCGGAGTTCGGCACCGGTGCGGTCAAGGTCACCCCGGCCCACGATCC
>JBBSNE010000144.1:0-6931 GCA_038232815.1 Euzebyales bacterium
GTGGTACCACCCGACCAGGCGGAAGTGATCGTCCAAGCCCTACGCCGTCGCAATATCCCCCATGCCTACCTGTTGTTCGAGGGTGAGCAGCACGGATTTCGCAAGGCCGAAAACATCGCCCGAGCCCTGGAGGCCCGACTGGCCTTCTACGGACGGGTGTTGGGATTCGACCCGGCCGACGACATCCACCTGCCGGAATTCGTAGCCGCGCACTGACCTCCCCCACCGAGGATGGTGCATCCCGCTCACATACGCCTCAGATGCACCAAATCCGCTGGGAAGGTGCACTGGCCCCGCCCCAGGAGGCTGAAGCGCCGAGAACTGGGTACCGTCATGACCGTGCAGCGTCCCGCGAACACCGGCGGCTCCGGTGATGTCCCCGCCATCGAGGTGATTGGCCTCAGCAAGGTGTTCGGCACGACCAAGGCGTTGGACAACGTCGATCTGACGGTGCAACCGGGTGGGGTCGTCGGGTTGCTGGGGCCAAACGGCGCCGGCAAGACCACCCTGGTGCGCGTGTTGGCGACGCTGCTGCGCCCCAGCGACGGTCAGGCCCGGATCTTTGGGACCGACATCGTCGCGGAACCGCACAAGGTGCGTGAACAGATCTCGCTCACCGGACAGTACGCCGCAGTCGACGGCTTGTTGACGGGACGCGAGAACCTGTTGATGTTCGCCGAACTGTTGCAACTGACCCCCAAGTCGGCCGCCGCCCGTGCCGATGAGCTGCTGGAGCGGTTCGCCCTTGGTGACGCGGCCGACCGGCGGGCGTCCACCTACTCCGGAGGGATGCGCCGACGCCTGGACTTGGCCTCAAGCGTCATCCTTCCTCCCAGGCTGCTGTTCCTCGACGAGCCCACGACCGGCCTGGATCCTCGCACCCGCAACGAAATGTGGGAGGTGATCCGCGAGTTGGTCAACGAAGGGACGACGCTGTTGTTGACCACCCAGTATCTGGAGGAGGCAGACCAACTGGCCAACCGCATTGTCGTCATCGACATGGGGGCCATCATCGCTGACGGGACCGGGGATGAGTTGAAGGCCGCCGCCGGAGGGATCACGGTTGAGATCCTGTTGCTGGACTCCTCCCGCATCACTGACGCCTGCAAAGCCCTGTCCGCCGTCGGCCTGGCAGCCCACGGGGTCACCGCCCCCACTGCCGACCTTGAGGTGGCGACGGACTCTGACAACGGTCTGGCCACCGTGCAACAAGTTGCCGGTGCGCTGCAACAGGCGGACATCGGCGTCAACGACCTGGGATTGCGGCGCGCGTCGTTGGATGAGGTGTTTCTGCAACTGACCGACACTCCCCCGTCGGACCGGCAGCCCGCCGAGGAAGCACGATGACCACCGCCACGGGTGAGGGTCTGTTGTCCACTGCCACCAGTGAACAGCGTCACCGTACCGGACTGGTGGCCGCTCTGGCCGACGGCTGGACGATCGGCAAGCGCAACTTGAAACACTTCACCCGTCTGCCCCGGCTGCTGGTGTTCTCAACGATCCAACCAGTCATGTTCGTGTTGCTCTTCGGCTACGTCTTCGACGGGGCGGTACGCGGGTCGCTCCCCGATGGATTTCCCACCTACTTGAGCTTTGTACTGCCCGGCATCTTCATCCAGTCGACCGTCTTTCGGATGACCCAGACCGCAGTGGGTTTGGCCGACGACCTGGAAAAGGGCGTCATCGACCGGTTCAGATCCCTCCCCATGTCCCGCGCGGGGGTCCTACTTGGGCGCACCATCGCCGACTTGGCCCGCAGTACCGCCGTCATCCTGCTGATGGTCATCTTCGGCGTCCTGGTGGGATTCCGCTTCGACAACGGCCTTTTGGGTGGGGTCGGGTCGGTGCTGATCGTGGGCGTGCTCGGCTACGCCCTGTCCTGGGTGTTCGTGTACGTCGCCCTGATGGTGCCGGGGGCCGAATCTGCCCAATCCGCGTCCTTTGTGGCCGCCTTCCCTCTGTCGTTCGTGTCAAGCGTCTTTGTGCCGACCTCCAGTTACTCGGTGGAGTGGTTGGCCTTCATCGCACGCAACTCGCCCATCACCGCTGCAGCCGACGCCGCCCGGGGACTTGCTGTGTCGGGCCCCATCATCACCCCGGTTGTGCACACGCTGCTGTGGAGCGTCGGCATCCTGGCGATCTTCATCCCGTTGAGCGTCAGGCGGTTCCGCAGGCTGGAGTAAGGGCTCAGACGCGGTCTCACGCCGCCCGGGAGGATTCAACGGCGCGAATATTCAGACCACTGTGCGGCGGGTCACCCAGATGACGCAACAGGTTGTCGGCGAACCGCGCACCGCCGACCTTCACCGTCTCAAACATCACCCGTCGCACGGCCGCGCCCATCATCTTCGGAACCGGCAGATCGATCGTGGCCACAAGGTCGATGGCCAAGGACGTGTGCGCGGGGCCATCGGCGGTGATGGACAACTCCCCCGATGCCGTGGCCATCTCCGACGCGTGGGGGTCGGGACGAAAGGTGATGCACTCCTCCCCGATGTCCATCACCGACAAGAAGGCCGGAGCGATGGACAGCCCCAGGGCGTTGATGCCGACCAATTGCCAGCGCCACCGGTCGCCATCGGTGGTTATCTTCTGGACCAAGGGCGTCAGCTTGGCCAACAGATCTGGATCGGCCATGATCTCGTGCACGCGTTCAGGCTGGACGTTGATCCGGTCAGTACTGACGATCCCCTGCGCAAATCTGTTCATGTGCCATTCCTACCCCTCCCCGCCCTGGGTCAGCCACCTGGCAAACGTCACGGAGTCCCCAAGATCAGGGCCCGTAGGGCACGCTGAACGCCGGTGCGGATGTACCCCTGAGTGTCCTCGGCCAGGGCGGGATGGTTCAGTGCCTGGACCAAGACGACAGCGGCCACGGCTGTCGCCGAAACGTCTTCCACGTCGACCAGGCCCACACGATGGATGCGTCGCAAAAATGTCAAAAAAACATCGACGGCCCGATCATGACGAGCGCGATAGACCAACCGGATGTCATCAGAAGCAGTCATCCTGGCTCTGGCGGCCGCGAGCATGGGCCCAGTGCGCATGTACTGGTCGGCCAGTTCCACCACCAAGCCGTCCAACACCGCTCGGACCCCCAAATCCAAGACCTGCGTCGGTGCCAGCGTCTGTTCCACCGTCGTGATCAATTCATCCATGCGACGGGCAAAGGCCGCAGCCAACAACTCGTCTTTGTCATCGAAGTAGCGGTAGAACGTTCCTGTGGCGACACCGGCACGCTCGGCAACGACGCTGGACACCAAATCGGTTCCCTCCACCAGCATCTTTTCGGCCGTGTCGAGGAGACCCTCTCGGGTGCGCTCGGCCTTAGGTGACAGATCCTTCACTTTTCCTCAACTAGTCGCTTTCCGAGTACATCAATCGCACGGAGATGGCACCGTACCCGCCCCGCGGGTGTCGACGCATTTTGGCTACAACTTGAGTTGAATCTCTCTGTAAGTGACGAAATATTCATAAATATGACTAGATGAGTGAATGATCATCCGCTAAGGTGCGCCACCATGAGCATCATGACGACCGCCGTTAACCCCGACAGCCATGCATACCGTTACAACGCCGCAGGCATGCACCGACTGCTCCGAGAGTTGGACGATCTACGTTGGCAGGCGAACGCCGGAGGCGGCGGAACGTACGTGCGACGCCACCGTGACCGAGGTCGCCTGTTATCCCGCGAGCGGATCGAATTACTGGTCGACAGAGACTCGGCCCTACTGGAACTGTCGACATTGACCGCAAATGGGACGGAGTACGCCGTCGGGGGGTCGGGAATCTCAGCCATCGGGGTGATCAACGGTGTCGAGTGCGCGATCGCCGCCTCGGATCCCACTGTGAAGGGCGGTGCCGTCAACCCGTACGGACTGAAAAAGACACTGCGTCTGATGGACATCGCGCGTCAAAACCGCCTGCCCCTGATCAACCTGACCGAATCAGCCGGCGCAGATCTACCCAGCCAGTCAGAAATCTTCGTGCCGGGGGGAGCATCGTTCAAAAACCTCACCCAGCTGTCCAAGGCCGGTATCCCAACCATCTCGCTGGTGTTTGGCCCCTCCACTGCCGGAGGCGCCTACATCCCGGGCATGAGTGACTATTCGGTCATGGTCGACGAACAGGCACGGGTCTACCTGGGCGGGCCTCCGTTGGTGAAGATGGCCACGGGAGAGGACGCGGAAGAGGAAACGCTGGGCGGGGCGCGAATGCATTCAGAGACCAGCGGCGTCAGTGACTACCTGGCGGTCGACGAGATCGATGCCATCGCAATCGGTCGACGCATCGTCGGCCACCTCAACTGGCGCAAGGCCGGGCCGGGTCCGTCGCTACCAGCCGACCCCCCGGTCCACGATCCTGCAGAGATGCTGGGAATCGGGTCAGTCGACGTCAAGGTCCCCTTCGACGTTCGAGAGGTGATCGCCCGTGTGGTCGACGGATCACGTTTTGAGGAGTTCAAGCCCCGATATGGTCAGCAACTGGTTTGTGGCTGGGCCTCCATCCATGGCTTTCCGGTCGGCGTCATCGGCAACAACGGGATCCTGTTCGGACCCGAGGCACAGAAGGGGTCGCAGTTCATCCAGTTGTGCAACCAGACCGACACCCCGTTGGTGTTCTTGCAGAACATCACCGGTTTCATGGTCGGCACGGCCTATGAACAGGGGGGCATCATCAAAGACGGTGCGAAGTTGATCAATGCGGTCGCAAACTCCGAAGTGCCCCACCTGACGATCATGATCGGTGCATCGTTTGGCGCGGGCAACTACGGCATGTGCGGACGCGCCTATGACCCGCGGTTCTTGTTCACCTGGCCCAATCACCGCATTGCGGTCATGGGTGCCAAGCAGTTGGCGGGCGTGATGCAAATGGTGGCGCAACGGCGGATGGCCAAATCGAGGACGTCCATCGACACCGCCGAGGCCGATCACATGACAGCCGCGTTTGAACAACAGATCGAAGAACAGTCAACCGCTCTGTACGCCACATCCCGCCTGTGGGATGACGGCATCATCGACCCCAGGGATACCCGAACCGTCCTGGGCATCTCATTGTCGGCTGCTCACAGCGCCCCGGTCACAGGAACGAGTGGATATGGGGTGTTTCGTCACTAGCCCAGCCCTGCGTTGGTTGCCTGGTTCGGTGGCGGCGGTCCACGTCGCAGAAGGTGCCTGGGTGAAAAGCGGCAACGTATTACTGGTTTTGGAGGCGATGAAGATGGAACACCCGATCCTGGCCCCGCACGACGGTACGGTCGCCCGACTGCTGGTCAGCCACAACGACCAGGTTCAAGCCGGCGACGTCCTGGCGGTCATCATTCCAGGTGACGCCGGGCGTGAGGGTCAGGGTATGTCGAGCTGATCGGCGAGCAGTTCCCGGATCTGGGCGAGTTCGGTCGCCTCAACCGGTTCATAGACCTTTTCAATAATGGCAGCCGTCGGGATTGTGGTGATGAGGTGGGTCTGTGCTGCAGATGCCCGATCCGGGTATCGACCGCTGAGCAGAAGTTCGGTGCGCATTCTTCGTCTGACGTTGCCAATGATGGGTACGACCTGGAGTGTGCGCGGACGTTGTGCCAAGACTTCGGTTGCGGTCACGATGACTGCGGCCCGTGCAAACGCTGCCTCTGAGCCCCGGGGGACACCGAAGTCGACGCGGATCACATCACCGGCGCGCAACGGTGTCCGCGCCGGTGTCAAGTACGGCCTGATCGGCCGCAGCCAACTCATAGGTACTGAGGTCCCGGCCGATCCCCCTTTGACGGTGGCGTCGCAAAAGCAGCGACAACGTCTGGTCCATGGTCAAGCCCTCGGCGTCGGCAATAGCGCGGAGGCGGTCACGATTGCGGGGTGAAACGCGCACAGTGGTGTCGGGCATACGAATCAGCATACCTGCCGTACTTTCATGCTGGTCGGCCGCGATCTATCAGGGACGCCCCGCGTGGGCGACACCCACATCAACGGTGAACAACATGGCTTCGTTTGCAAGCGTTCGAGCGTGCTCATCGAAGTCGGGGGCCGAACAGATCAACAGGGTTTGCCCACTCCTGCCACCAAGCGCGCAGGCAAAGGCACCAAGCCCCGGGGGCATGGGGATCTGGTCGGTGACCTGACCGCCTTGCGCCACACGGATGACTCGGCCCCCGACGGCGTCAGCGGTCCACAGCAGCCCCTCGGCATCCAGTGCACAGCCGTCCGGCGCCACCTCCACCGCATCTAGGACCTGCTCGAACGTTCCCAGCGCCGGGGTGTCGGCAAGCTGCGCCCAGACCCGTCTGTCGGTCAACTCACCGTTTGGACCGATGGTGAATGCGGAGTAGCGACAGCCAATCGTTTCCCCCACGATCAACGTCTGTTCATCAGGCAAGATGACACTCCCATTGGGAAAGTACATGTCGGTTGCGGCAACGCTGACCGCACCGTCAGGATCGACCCGTATGAGCGTGGCTGGCTCGGGATCCGCGCCGGCCATGATGTCAAACCCGAAGTTACCGACGTAGGCGCCCCCGTCACGATCGACGACCATGTCGTTTGCGGCGCCACCGCAAAGATCACTGAGGTCAGCGTGTTGGGTGACCGAACCGTCCCGACTGCGGCGCAGGATCTTTTGATCCTTCATCGACACCACCAACAGCGAACCGTCCGGCATCCAGCCCATGCCCGATGGCTGCCCCTCCACTTCCATCACCGGTTCCACCGACCCATCCACCGTCACGGTCAAGACCGTGTGGGCATAGAAGTCCACCACCCACCAGGTGCCGTCATGCCACCGTGGGGCCTCATAGAAATGGCCGCCCTCGACCAAGGGACGCACGTTTTGGTTCATGGGGGTGTCTCCTCACACGTGATGGTGTCGGGACGCTAACACGTGGGCCAGAATCAGATGCCTGCCGTCTGGTTGATGGCCTGCTGCAACGCCTGCCCGATCA
>JBBSNE010000145.1:0-6912 GCA_038232815.1 Euzebyales bacterium
AGGCCGGTTTTGAGACGGTGATGGTCAACTGCAACCCCGAAACGGTGTCGACCGACTACGACACCGCCGACCGGTTGTACTTCGAACCGTTGACGGTCGAAGACGTGTTGGAGATCGCCTACGCCGAGGGCGTGGAAAGCTATGCGGCCGAAGGGGTCGTCGGGTACACCGGTGCCACGCCACCTGGGGAGACCTTCCCCGGCCTGGCCGGTGCCCTGGTGCAGTTCGGCGGCCAGACGCCCCTGAAGATCGCCGCGGAGTTGGAGGCAGCAGGGGTGCCGATCATGGGCACCAAGCCGGCCGCCATCGACCTGGCGGAGGATCGCGGACGGTTCAATGCCATCTTGGCCCGTCTGGGCATCGCCCAGCCCCCCGGCGGGATCGCCGGCAGCGTCGAGGAAGCCCTGGCCGTCGCCGACCGGATCGGCTTTCCGGTGCTGGTGCGCCCCTCCTATGTCCTGGGAGGCCGTGCGATGGAGATCGTCTACAGCCCCGAACAGATGGGGGAGTGGCTGGACAAGAACGCCGGTGAGGGCCCTGCTGGTCAAACGCAGGTGCTGGTCGACCGGTTTTTTGAAAACGCCACTGAGGTCGATGTCGACGCGGTCTTTGACGGCACCGACGTGTTCGTCGGCGGGATCATGGAACACATCGAGGAGGCGGGGATCCATTCCGGTGACTCGGCTTGCGTGGTTCCGCCGTTCACCTTGGGCAGCGCACAACAGCACCAACTCAAGCAGCACACCCGCGACATCGCAGAGGCGCTCGGCACCCGGGGCCTGATCAACATCCAGTTCGCGGTCCGCGACTCTGACATCGTCGTGATCGAGGCCAACCCGCGGGCCAGCCGGACCATCCCGTTCATCTCAAAGGCCACCGGAGTACCGCTGGCAAAGATCGCCGCCAAGGTCATGGCCGGGGCGAAACTGGCCGAGATGGGTTTGGGGGCCGACGCGGTCGACCGGCCACCCCTGCCCTACAACGCCATCAAAGAGGCAGTCCTTCCGTTCAACAGGTTCCCCGGCGTCGACACCCGGCTAGGACCGGAAATGCGATCAACCGGTGAGGTCATGGGCATCGACAAAGACTTCGGTGTGGCGTTCGCCAAGTCCCAGGCCGGCACCGGCGCCATGGTGCTGCCGCTGCGAGGCACCGTGTTCTGCTCGCTGGCCAACCGTGACAAACGGGCCATGATCTTTCCGGTCAAACGGCTGGCCGAGCTTGGCTTTGCGATTCTGGCGACCGCCGGCACCGCCGAGACCCTGCGCCGTACCGGTGTCGACGCACAGGTCATCGGAAAGTTCTCCGAGGGCGGCACCTCGGTCGTCGACCTGATCGACGACGGCGCAGTCGACTTGATCCTCAACACCCCGACCGGCATCGGTGCACGGGCCGACGGTTATGAGATCCGCACCGCCGCGGTCAGCCACGGCGTTCCCTGCATCACCACGCTGCCGGGGATTCTGGCGGCCATCCGGGGGATCGAGGCGTTGCGGCACGGCGGCGGTGACGTCGCACCACTGCAGGAGCACCATCGCTCGCTGGGTTAGTTGCTGGGTGTCATGTTGGGTGAATGAACTTTGATTTCTCTTGCACAACGTGATCGCATTTCGTAGGGTCCGCAATGGTGCCGCCGAGGACTCAATTCGTTGACCGACGCAGACCCACAGCGGCGGATTGACAGGGAAAGGGATCGGGCATGGCGAGCGCAGACGGGTATGGGGTATTCTCCTGGGGACGTAGCCGGTTGCGGCTAGCAGCGATGCTCATCGCCCTGTCGCTGATGGCTGCGGCGGTGGGTGGCGTGCAACCCGTCGCTGCTCAAAGCGAGGATGCGGGGGCGTCAGCATGGCAAGGAACCATCGACGTGTCGGGTGACTGGGTCGATCAAGATGGCGAAGGGGACAAAACCAACTTTCGTTGGGAGACCGCCTTTTCAGGTTCGTTTGAGGGTTTACATCTTCGCGAGGGTTCTGATGACGGGACAACCCGCATCGGGCGTTACGCTGCGGATACGTTTGCCATGCAGTTTGACTTCAGGAACGAGCAGCCTTGCGACGGCGGTGCTTTTGTCGTGACCGCCACCAAGGAACTCTCTGGTTCGAGCGCGGGAAATCCGTCGGAGGACGAAACCGTTTGGGGGTTTGGTTCCGGCAACGATGTGGCCTTCGAACTCATCGAATCGACCGACGGGCGGGTGTACTACCACCCGTACTACGTACATTTCGCTGCCGTCCAAACCTATACGAACACATGCGGGTTGCCGCCCCTTGACGATGGACTCCAGGCGTACGATGCATTGGCCTACACATTCGGTACAAGTCCCAATTCGGATCAACCGTTGCTGGACAACGACCCTGACCCTGATCGGCTGGTTGGAACGACCACGTTCACGATGAGCAACCCGCCGTATGAGGGCATGGTGGAAAACTGGTCGTGGTGGGACCTCGTGGAGTACCGCTATGAAATCACCTATGACCTCACTCGCACGTCAAGTGCCGATGGTGACTTGGACGGGGACGGGGTGCCGGACGCTGAAGACAACTGTTCAGAGGTGCCAAACTCCGACCAGGCGGATGGTGACGGGAATGGGACCGGGGATGCCTGTGAGGACTTGGACGGTGACGGTGTGGTGGATGTCACCGACAATTGTTTGGAGGTGCCAAACCCCGACCAGGCCGACAGCGATCGGGATGGCACCGGGGATGCCTGTGAAGACATCGACGGTGATCTGATACTGGATGTCAACGACAACTGCCCGGTAACGGCGAACATTGATCAGGCTGACGCTGATGGCGACGGGTTGGGCGACGCCTGTGAGGAGCTCATCGACCAGTACGCACCCTTGGTTCGAGTGCATAGGGGTGAGGACTACTTTCCGGTATCCACCGAGTACTTCTTGGCGACGAGTGAGTTGCGTTGGGAAGACGGCTGCGATGGCGACGAACTGATCACCGCCGACCCTGATCGGTTGGGGTCGCCCGACCTATACGTGATGCAGCCGACGCATCAGGACGGGGCGCTGGCCGGTTGTGATCCATTGTCGGTGGATCCGGTAGGCAACACCGATATCACCCGCCCTCACTTGCCGTGCGAGCCATCGCTGTGTCGTGACGAGCGGCTCGGCCCCGATGAGGACCAAGGCTTCTATGTCGACCACGATGATGATTATCGCGACGGCGGCGGGAAACTGGATCCGGACACCCCCACCTACTTCGAGGTGACTGGCAACACCATCACCTACTGGTTGTTTTGGCCCTACAGTGTTCCGGGGGGCCGTTATGGCGGTTTGGGGACCGGCTTCCAGCATGAGGGCGATTGGGAACGGATCGTTGTGCGCCTGAACGACGACGGTGAACCGCACAGCGTCACCTATTTCTTTCACCACTCCAAAGCCGAGTTCGGGTGGGATGAAATCGATACCGATCAAGGTCACCCGGTGGTATATGCCGCAAAACTCGGACACGGGTCCTATTGGAACGCTGAGAACTGCAACATCAGCGATCCGCAGGCCGGGTCGGGGCCGATCAACGACAAGACTGCAGACGCCTGTGATGCTGACGGGTTGCGGTGGGAGACGTGGCGAAACCCGATCAACGCCAAGTCACAGGACTGGTATGGCTTTGGCGGAGCCTGGGGTGAGGCCGGAAGAGCTCATGACACCACAGGTCCGCTGGGTCCAGGCCCCACTAACAACCCGGTGCCGCCCCCTGGCACTGCGGGTGGCTTCGCCTTTGATGGCGATCCGAGCACCGTTGAGCGGCTGAAATCGTTAGTCGGTCAAACGGCCGGTGGCCACCCATTGTTGTCGACGTTGATATCGCGCCACCGCTTTGTCCCGTTCTTCACGGGGTTCTCATCCACCGCCCAGCGCAGGTTTACACAGGAGAATATCCAGGGGGCCGCCTACGCAGACTATGCGGTGTTGTCTCGTGATGACGTGTTTGCCGACAGCCTGGTGGGTGCGCCCCTGTCAGCGGACGGGCCGCTGTTGTTGACCGCATCAGACCGGTTGAACACCGATGTGGCGGCCGAACTGCAGCGGGTACTCGCGCCCGGTGCCACCGTTTATTTGTTGGGCGGTGAGGCCGCCTTGTCGGCCACGGTGGCAGAAGACGTGGCTGCGTTGGGCTATCAACCGCAACGGCTTGCCGGTCCCTCACGGGTGGAAACCTCGGTGGAGGTCGCCAAAGAGGTGGCACTGCTGAATCCTGATGTTGCACTCGTTGGGCTGGCCCGTGCCGATGACTGGGCCGACAGTGTGACCGGAGGCGCGTGGGCGGCGTGGGGCGGCGTGCCATTGATGGTCACCGACTCCGATGAGTTGCATCCGGCAGTTGCCGCCGCGCTTGAAGAACTTGCCCCCTCTCGCACAGTCCTGCTGGGCGGTACGGCTGCTTTGTCCGACGCCGTCGAAGTCCAAGTGCCGGCGCCATTGCGGGTTGCGGGGCCCACCCGGGCCGAGACCGCCACCCAAGTGGTAGATCAACTATGGGGCGGACCCAGACTGCGCTACGTGGTGTTCAACGGCTATGTGCCCGACGGATGGGCCTACGGTCTGCCCGCCGCAGGGCTTGCCGCCGACGCGGGCGCTCCGCTCTTGATGGCAAATACCGACGGGCTGTCGAGTGCACCGCTTGCACTGCTGACAGACTGTGGCGTCGATGTCCTGCTGGTGGGCGAATCCGAAGTGTTGTCCCCCGCAGTGGAGACGGCTGCAGCCGGCTGCTAACCAGTCTGCAGCTCAACCCGCCGTCCTGATGCTTCACCTTTAGCCTCCCAGGGCATGGCCGATAGGCTCGGACGGCCATGAGCAGCTTTATCACACGGACCGGAACGACCCGGACCGCGGCTGGCGGTGCCCAGGCATTCCAAGGCCGCAGCAGCGGCCCGCTGCGCGCCCAGTGTGAGGTGTTGCAGTACCGCAAGATCGGCCTGTACCACTCCCTGACCTTTGTCAGCCCTGAGATCGCCGACCGGGCACAACCGGGACAGTTCGTCACCATTGGGGTGGAGGGAAAACACACGGTCCTACGGCGGCCGTTCTCCATCTATCAGGTGTCGCGTCACGGCCCCTGGGCCGGCACGGTTGAGATCATCTTCCGTGCCACCGGTGAGGGGACCCAGTGGCTGACCACCCGAAGCAAGCACGATCTGGTGGACCTTGTTGGTCCTTTGGGCACCCCGTTCCCCATTCCGAAACAAAACGTGGCGTCGTTGTTGGTCGGCGCGGGCTACGGCACCGCCCCCCTGCTGTATTTGGCCAGCGTCCTGCAACAACGCGGCTTCCGGGCCGACATGATCATCGGGGCGAAGAGTGCCGACCGGATTTTCAACGCGATTGAGGCCAAGCGTCTGTCCGCCACGACGGTCTTCACCACCGAGGACGGCTCGTTGGGGGAGGAGGGGACGGTCACCGAGGTGATGGCACGGATGCTGGAGGGCGGCCGGACCGGGTTGGTCTATGCCAGTGGGTCGATGGAGATGATGCGGGACGTCAGTCAACTGGCAACATCTCATGGCGTGCCGGTGCGTGTCGCAACCCAAGAGGCCATGGCCTGCGGCACCGGGGTCTGCCAGACCTGTGTGCTGCCGGTGGAACGCAACGGCCAGTTGTACAACCTTCGCGGCTGCATTGAAGGGCCGGTGTTCAACGGTGCCAAGGTTCGTTGGGACGCGATTGGAGCCCTGCCCGTGATGGACGTTCCGGTCGATCCGGACGCTGAAGAAGCGTTTGACGACCAATGAAGGCCCTTACCGAGAGCCAGGTCGACCTTCGGGTCCAGGTCGGCGACATGGTGTTGGCCAACCCGGTAGTGACGGCCAGTGGAACCTTTGCCTCGGGTCAGGAGATCAACCGGTTCTTCGACGTCGATCGTCTGGGGGCGGTGGTGGTCAAGTCGATCACCTTGGAACCGCGTGCGGGGCTGCCGACGCCCCGGATGGCTGAGACCGCCAGCGGGATGTTGAACTCTGTCGGATTGCAAAACCCCGGTGTGGACCGCTGGCTGCAGGTGGACCATCCCTGGCTGGTCCACCAGGGCGTGCCGATCATCGCCTCAATCGCAGGTAAGACCGTCCACGAGTTCAGACTGCTGGCCGAACGACTACGGGGGCTTGAGGGGATCGTCGCGCTGGAGGCGAACATCTCGGGCATGGACACCGATGACGACGGAATCGGGTTTGCCGCTCACGAGGGGACGGCCCATGAGGTCATCGCCACCATCACCCGCGTGGCGCTCATTCCTGTCTTCGCCAAACTTTCCTCCGATGTCACCGACATCACCCGTATCGCCATGGCCGCCGCAGATGCTGGGGCGGCAGGTGTCAGCGTCATCAACACCCCGCTGGGTATGGCCATCGACGTTGAATCGCGCCGCCCGAAATTGGCCGCAGGCACCGGTGGGTTGAGCGGACCGGCGATCAAGCCGGTTGCGATCCGGGCGGTCCACCAGGTCCATGCGGCCCTGCCTGACCTGCCGATCATCGGCATGGGTGGGGCACGCACTGTGGAAGATGTGGTTGAGTTCATGTTGGCCGGCGCCAGTGCGGTCGCGGTCGGAACAGCGACCTTCGCAAACCCCATGGTGACCTTGGAGTTGGTGGAGCAGTTGCCTGTGTGGCTGGCCGAACGCGGTATAAAGCATGTGCGGTCGCTGACCGGAGGAGTGAAGATCTGATGGCCCCCTCGCCCGAGGCGCACAACCCCTTGATCTGTGCGTTGGACAGCGACGACCGTAGCCAGATCATGCGGTGGACCGACGACTTGGGTGCTGTCGCGGGGCACCTGAAGGTCGGACTGCAGGCCTACACCGCCTTCGGCCCCGACTTGGTGCGCGAGGTCACCGCGGCCGCCCGGGTGTTCTTGGATGTCAAACTGCACGACATCCCCAACACCGTTGCGGGCGCGGC
>JBBSNE010000146.1:0-6858 GCA_038232815.1 Euzebyales bacterium
CAACATGTCGAGTGCGATGAATGCCCTCTTGGATGTCGCATTGTCCCCGGATACCACCCCCCCGGCCATCATGCAGGCACCGCTGCCCCAGACCATGCGGGCTGCGGTGGTCCGTGCCGACGAGGCGGACATGTTCGCCGACCTGACGCCCGAGCAGAAGGACCCCCGCAAGTCCCTCCATGTCGATGAGGTACCCATCCCGCCGCTGGGCCCGAACGAGGTGCTGATCGCCCCGATGGCGTCGGCGCTGAACTTCAACACGGTGTGGACCTCGATCTTTGAACCGATGTCGACCTTCGGATTTCTCAAACGGTTTGCCGCCGAAGGCGAGTTGGGGGCGCGCCACGACCTGCCATATCACATCGTGGGGTCCGACGCCGCGGGTGTGGTGGTCCGAACCGGTCCGGGGGTGACCAGGTGGCGGCCGGGCGATCGCGTCACGGTTCACTGCAATTACGTCGACATGGAGGGGCCGGAGGGCCACGACGACTCCATGATCGATTCCCGCCAGCGGATCTGGGGGTTTGAGTCCAATTTCGGGGGCATGGCGGAGTTGAGCATGGTCAAGGCCAACCAGCTGATGCCCATGCCGACCCATCTGACCTGGGAAGAGGCCGCATCGCTGGGACTGACATTGGCGACCTCCTATCGGATGTTGGTCAGTTCCAACGCCGGCGCGATGAAACAGGGTGACATCGTCTTGATCTGGGGGGCGACGGGCGGTCTCGGCGGCTTTGCCGCCCAACTGGTCAAGAACGGTGGCGGCATTCCCGTGTGCGTGGTGTCCTCACCTGAGAAGGTGGAGCTGTTGGAGTCATTGGGAATCGACCGTGTCATCGACCGCAAGGCAGAGGGCTATCAGTTCTGGCAGGACGGGGAACAAAACCCGCAGGAGTGGCGTCGGTTCGGGGCGAAGATCCGTGAACTGACCGGCGGGCCGGACGTCGACATGGTGTTTGAACACCCGGGACGCGCCACCTTCGGTGCCAGTGTCTTCGTCACCCGAAAAGGGGGAAAGATCGTCACCTGCGCCTCGACTTCTGGCTACATGCACGAGTATGACAACCGCTACCTGTGGATGAAACTGAAGTCGATCATCGGCTCACACTTCGCCAACTACAAAGAGGCTTGGGAGGCCAACCGGTTGGTCAACCTGGGGATGATCCACCCGATCCTGTCAAAGACCTACGCGTTGGACGATGTGGCCGAGGCCGCCTACGCGATGCACTGCAACAGCCACACCGGGAAGTTGGGCGTGCTTGTCAACGCCACCGAGGAGGGTCAGGGCGTACAGGATTCGGCCAAGCGCGAGCTGTTGATCGATGACCTGAGCCATTGGAAAGCGCTGCACTGACCAACGCCGCCCGGCCCCCAGGCTCCGACCTGCAGATGGCGCCACGTCATTCCCGACGTGCTGATAACACGATCCCAGGATAGCAACCGGGTGGTTGCGTTAAGGTGAGGGCGTGACCATGCAAGTACACCGCACCGTCGTCCTCCCCTTGCCGCCGGAACAGGCCTGGCAACGAGCCCTCGATCCCGCCGTCCTGGCCGATTGGCTGGGACGGTTTGCGGTGGACTGGATCCCGGGTGCACACGGGCGGGCCATGGTGGACGGGATCGTCCACCACGTGGTCGTTGACGTGGTGGACGAACCGCGCCGACTGGAACTGCGGTGGTGGGCCATCGATCCTGACCGCGGCGCCGGGCCGCCCACCTCTGTGGAACTGAAGTTTCTCGCAACACCCGGTGGCACCGAAGTTGTCGTGATCGAACAGCCCGCCAGCCGTCCGGTCGGCTTCACCGCCCTGATGAAGCCCCAAAGGTGAGTCCCCCGACACCGCAGAACGAGCCGCGGGACGACGCGATCTTTCGGGCCTTGGCCGACGGCCGCCGCCGTGACATCCTTCGTGCGGTCGCTGCGCAGGGGGATGTGACAGCCACCGAGTTGGCCAACGACATGCCCGTGTCGCGCCAAGCGGTCAGCAAGCATTTGTCGCTGCTGGCCGATGTCGGCCTGGTCAGTCCCCGCCATGTGGGACGCGAAACCCGCTGGCACTTCGATCCCACTCCCCTGGATCAGGCGACCGCGTGGATCACCCAGGTGTCCCAGGTCTGGGACCGTCGTCTGGCTCGTCTGGCCGAACGATTTGCTGAGGAGGGATAGCTGGTCTACTCGGCGGTCAGCAACACCGGTTCGACGCACGTCAGGGGCGCAAAAGGTTGACCGCTGGTCACATCGACGACGACCCCGGTGGACTCGGTGACCACCGTGGCGCGCCACGTCGGGGTGCGGGTCCAGCGATTCCCGTCCCAGGCCGCCGGGGCGCCCGTGGCGTACAGCACCGCTCGTGGCGGTTGATCAACCGAACCACACTCAGCCAGAGCCGGGGCGGCCGCCGCTGCCAACTCAGCCGGTTCCAACGCTTGTTCGGGCAATGGCTGAATCGCATCGACGGCAACCTGGGGAAGCGCCAGCAGTTGCAGTCCAGCCAGACGAGGGCGGTCCAGTCGTAACTCATCGGGGCGCGACCGCAGGGTCAACATGTGTTCGGCATCCGCGGCGACATACGTCATCCTGACCCGTTCCCAACGGCTGTCATCCCGTAGCCAGACGGTCACATCGGCCAACACCGGCTGGTCCTGCCACCTCAGCGCCTCGGGATCGGCAAAGGCCTGCAGTTGGTCCAGGGTCGCGGGCCAATCCTCGTCCGGACTGCCAAGGGCCGGAGCCTGGTCGGATCCTGGCTGTGACACAGCGTTGTCGCTGGCCCCCGTTTGTGCATCAGACAGCTGACAGCCCCCGAGCAACAGCATCGCAGCGACCATCCAGGCAGCGGATTTCCTCACCGGGCAAAGCCCTCGGCGGGCGGCACCAGCTGCGCTTGGTCGACCGGGACGGTCGGCAACAGCAGACACACCGTGGCATCGCGCTCGACACGGATGCGTCCCCCGTCGGCTTGGATCAGCGACTTCGCCAGCCGTAGTCCCCGACCCGGTTCGGCATCTTCGTCAAACCCCGGCCCCTCATCCCCCACACACAGGCGGACCCAACCCCGGTTGACGTTCACCGTCGGCGGAATGCTTGACACTGAAACCGTGATGGTGCCCTGACCGTGTTCCAGTGCGTTGTCCAACAAGACCTGAAGGCATTGGCCGATGGCGGCACCCCGCGCCCGGACCAACGGCACCGGATCGGTGACGACAACAACCTTGCGCCCCTCCGACTGCGCCAGGGATCGCCATGAGGTCAGACGCGATTCTACCAGCGTCGCCAGCTGCAGGTGCTCATCCCCGATCGGTGCGTCCGCCAGGGCCAACAACTCATCGATGGTGGCTTCAAGTCGGTCGGCCTCGGTGAAGGCTGCCGCCAACAACGCCTCATCTGCCCCGGCTGCCTCAAGTGCTTCCAGGTCCAAGCGAAGGGCGGTCAGAGGGGTGCGAAGCTGATGGCTGGCATCGGCACCGAATGACCGGTTACGCTCGACCATCGTGCCCAGACGATCTGCGGTGATGTCCAGGGCGGTCGCGACCTGATCGGACTCGGGGATCCCGCTTCGCGGCGCCCGCGCGGTGAAGTCGCCCTCGCCCAACTGGGTCGCGGCCTCGGCCAATGACTCCAGCGGTTTGGCCAGCCGTCGGGCCAACATGGTGCCGACCAGCCCTGCCAGACCCAGGGCGGTGACACACAAGCCGGCGATGGCCAGCCACGCACCGTTCAGTTCGTTTCGCAACTCCTCATCCGACGTCAGTGCGCGAAGGATCTGGTCGACGTCGCCCGTTCGCAGCGGCACCGAGACGGCCAATACCCCTTGGTCGTGTACCCGCCCCACCTCACCCTCGGCCGCCCGATCCAGATCCTGTCGCAGCCCCTCGGGGACCGCTGGTCCGTTCCGCGTGTCGATGACGATGCGTAGAGGTCCACGCCGTTGCAGCAGCTGAAATCTGACGTCGCTGTCCCGGGCCAAGCTTCCCAGCTGTTGGCTGATTTCTTGGGGTGACATGCGCCCGGCGTTGATCAACACCTGCACCTGTTCAGCCTGACGCTGCAACGAATCAAGGGCCTGATTGCTGAGCACCCCTTGGATGGCGACCGCAAGAGGCAACCCCAGCAGCAGGACCCCGACGGCCACGGTGCCGACGGTTGCCGAAAGCAGTCGCTGACGCACGGTCTAGGTCACCCCTCGGTCTCAAAACGCAGACCGACCCCGCGGACCGTGCTGATGTAGCGGGGATCCCCGGCGTCATCACCAAGCTTGCGACGCAACCATGAGACGTGCATGTCGACTGTTTTGGTGGATCCGAACCAGGTGGTGTCCCACACCTCCCGCATGATCTCCTCGCGACTCACCACGGTACCGGCCTCACGCACCAACATGCTCAGAAGGTCAAACTCCTTGGGGGTCAGGTCCATTTCCTCATCCCCCCGCCAGGCGCGGCGAGCAGCCAGGTCCACCTTGACGTCCTGTGCCTCGACGGCGTCGGGCCCGTCCTCCGACGTGCCGGCTTGCGCCCGACGGATCAAGGCACGAAGTCGCGCCAGCAATTCGGCCAGCCGAAACGGTTTGGTGACGTAATCGTCAGCGCCCGCGTCCAACCCCACAACGACGTCGGCCTCACTGGTCCGGGCGGTCAACATCAGCACCGGAACTCCCGGATGCTGCTCGTGCAGCCGCCGGCACACCTCTACGCCGTCGATGTCCGGCAAACCCAGATCCAAAACCACCGCGGCCATCTCGTCATGGGCCAGGGCCAGCGCTTCTCGGCCTGTGGCCACCCGGGCCACGTCATACCCGCCACTGCGTAGCGCGGCGCCCAATGGCATCGCAATGCCGTCGTCGTCCTCAACGAGAAGGACCCGTTGATCTTGCCCGCCCTCATCCTTTGCCATGTGTGGTCCTGTTCCAAGTGTCGTCTCTCATCAGCATCAAGAATGCCCGTTCCCGCCCGTCCACCGCTGCAACGGCGTGGGCGACCCATGGGCACACTGTCAACCTCCAGCCATCCACGCAGCCCCTTTGCGCAATCTTTGCCGCGTCAACGGCCAGGCTTGTCGTGAACCGACCTACCGTCTATCCGTCGCCGAAAACGTGTGACTGCTGCACCCACCATCCTTGGAAAGGACCCCGCGTGAGCTCGACATGGCTTGACGATGACGAGTGGACCGGTGGACCCAAACGCCCCGCAGACCGCACCCCGCCGCACACCTCTGTCGCCCAACGACACGTCGGCGATCCCGAGACAGGACGAAGCATCTTGGCCACCGGCCGCGCAGCCGACGGTGGGGCCTGGGAAGCGCCCGACGGTGGGGGCCAGGCGACACCGACGCTCCGACAACCTGTGGCGACAGAGGCTGGCATCCCACCCGCGCCGCCATTTCCACCTCCTTCAGGCAAGCCCTCCCGGGGCGGCAGTCTGAAAGCGATGTTGGCCTCTGTCTTCGTGGCCGCGTTGGTCGCGGTTGGGGTGAGCGTGCCCCTGACCTTGGAGCTGAGCGACCGGGCGACCCCGGAAACCGATCAGATCAGCACCCAGCAGATCAACCTGCCCCCGCAAGACGAAACAGCCCCCGACACACCGCCACTGCAACCCCCGGCCCAACCATCCGGCATCACCTCTGACACCGTCGCGGAGGTCGCCGAGGCCGTCCTTCCCTCTGTCGCAGTGGTCGAAGGCATCATCGATGGTCGACCGGGCTCCGGCTCGGCCGTGGTGTTTCGCAAAGACGGGTATCTGGTGACGAACAACCACGTGGTCGCCGATGCCACTGACGTTCGGGTGCGTCTGTTCGACGGCCGCAATCTTTCGGCCGAGGTCGTGGGCACCGCATCGCAATTCGACCTGGCGGTGTTGCAGGTCGACGCCGATGACCTGGTGGTGCCGGCCTATGCCGAGAAGGACCCTCGGGTCGGCGAAACCGCCATTGCCATCGGTGCCCCGTTCGGGTTCAACTCAACGGTGACGGCCGGCATCGTCTCGGCGACCGGCCGTACCCTGCCGACCACGCCTGGCGAAAGCCCCCTGGTCGACCTGGTCCAGACCGATGCCGCCATCAACCCGGGGAACTCCGGTGGTGCCCTGGTCAATGCCGCCGGGCAGGTCATCGGGCTGAACACCGCTATTGTGGGCGGCGGCACCAACGACGGTGTCGGGTTTGCCGTGCCGACCTCCGCGGTGGTTCGCATCGGCGAGCAGTTGATCGAACGTGGCTTCTTCGAATACGCACAACTGGGTGTCGCGGGTGGCGACCTGCAGCCGGAACAGGCCGAACAGCTGCAACTTGAGACCACCAATGGCGCCTTCGTCACGGAGGTGATCCCCGGCAGCGGTGCCGACGACGCGGGTATCGCGGCCAGCGAGGCGATTACGGCCATCGACGGCGAAACCGTCACCTCGATGAGCGATCTGTCTGCCACAATCCGTGGCCTGGACCCAGGCAAGACCATCGCCTTGGAAGTGGTCGGCACTGACGGGGAAGCCCGTGAGGTCGACGTCATCTTGGGCGGTGTCCGTACCAACGACTGACCTCCACGACATGCACGGGGCCGGCCCCACCCCCCGGGGCCGGTCCTGCTGCATCGTGCCAGCGGGGGCTTGGCCCCTCTTCTAGTGCGGTGACATCGCCACGGGGTGGGCCGGCGATTGCTCCCCGAGTGTCGGAACAACACCTGCACGGACCAACGCCCCCCGAAGCATGCGGCGGAGCGCACCATCGTTGTTGCGCCCCTCTTGGGCCGCGGCCTCGTCCCATGCGACGATGAGATGGTTCAGATCCCGCGACGACAACTCGGGCAGCAGCCCAAGAACCCGCAGGTCAAAGGTCCGGGAATCCTGGTCGTTGCCGCCGTCCAATGCCCG
>JBBSNE010000147.1:0-6833 GCA_038232815.1 Euzebyales bacterium
AGGTGGCGGAGGTCGTCCGGTCATGCGCCGATGCCGGTGTGGCCATCGTCCCCCAGGGCGGCAACACGGGACTGGTCGGCGGCGGTGTCCCGCGGGCCGGAGAGGTCGTGATGAGCCTGGCTCGTCTGGTTGACCTGGAACCGGTTGATGAGATCGCCGGGGAGGTGACCGTCGGCGCCGGCGTGACCCTGGCCGCCCTTCAGGACCATGCCGCCGGTTCTGGGTTTGGCTTCGGGGTCGACTTCGCTTCCCGCGACAGCGCCACGGTCGGCGGGATGATCGCAACCAACGCCGGCGGGGTGCATGTGATGCGCCACGGCTCCATGCGCGCCCAGGTCATCGGACTGGAGGCGGTGTTGGCCGACGGTGGCATCGTCAGCCGGTTGCCAGGTCTGCGCAAGGACAACAGTGGCTATGACCTTCCTGGACTGCTGACCGGATCCGAAGGCACCCTGGCTGTCATCACCCGTGCTCGCGTGAAGCTGGTCCCTGCATTACCCCGGAGGGTCGTGGCGGTACTGGCGCTGCGGGACATGTCCGCGGTTTTGGCGGTCTTCGGCAGGCTGCGAGCCGCCATGGAGAATCTGGAGGCAGCGGAGATGTTCTTCGCCGAGGGCCTGGACCTGGTGGTGGAGCACACCGACGTGGCGCGGCCGTTCGCGTCGTCGTGGCCGTGTTATCTGTTGATTGAATGCGCAGGCGGGCATGACCCGACAGAAGCCCTGGCCAAAGTCTTGGAGCAGGCCGAGGAGGTGCAGGATGCAGCAGTGGCGACCGACCGGACGGGACGGGCGCAGTTGTGGCGTCTGCGCGAGGCGCACACCGAGTCAATCAATGCCGAAGGGGTTCCTCACAAGCTTGATGTCACCCTCCCATTGGGGCGTTTGGAGCAGTTCATCCTTGCGGTGACCGGGGTGGTGAATGCGATCGCAGCAGACGCACGAACGATTCTGTTCGGCCATGTCGGCGATGGGAACATGCATGTCAACGTCCTGGGCTTGGACCCCGACGACGATCGTGTCGACGATGCGGTCTTGCGCCTGGTCGCCGATCTGGGGGGCAGCATCAGCGCCGAGCACGGCATCGGGGTAGCCAAGACCCGGTGGCTGCCGTTGACCCGTGGCCCCGCCGACCTGGCGGCGATGCGTGCGATCAAGAGGGCCCTGGACCCGCAGGGCATCCTCAATCCCGGGGTGCTGTTGCCCCCGCCGTCACCCTGATGGCAGCAACCGGCCCTCGCCACGGACGTTTCCGGTCAGTCCTCTTCGGGGGCGTTACCCGGGGGGGCCGCGGTCAGGTCAGACCCTGCATCCACGGGGCCCTCAGTGTGCTCTTGGCCGGGCTGTTGTTCAGCCGTCTCAGACTCCGACGTTTCTGAATCCGGCTCGGGCTCAGGCTCCTCCGGCGGGGCGTTGGTGATCTCGACAGCGGCCATGATGTGATCGATTGCCTTGCGGCGATAGGCGTCGGCATACAGGGCGCCGATGCGATCGGGGTGCAGCATCAACTCCGCCACCTCCTTGGGGTCACGGTTCATCCGCATGGACTGTCGCGCGATCTCCTGCCCCAGATCTTCCTGCTGCACGGTGATGTCAGCGTCCTGGCCGACCTCGTCCACGATCAGTTGGGCTTTGACCGTCTGCTCGGCTTCAGCCTTGATCTGGTCCAACAACGCCTGGGGATCACCACCACTGGCCAATCCCAGGAACTGTTCGAAGTCCAGGCCATTGTGTTCGGCCTGGTGCGCCAACTGGTTCAGCCGGAACCGCTGCTCTTCGGAAACCAATGATTCGGGCAACGGGATGTCGACCATCTCGGCCAGCGTTTCGACCACCTTGCCACGCAGGTTGGCCCGGGCCATCTGCCGCTTCTCAAGGCCTATCTGGTTACGTAGATCGTCCTTCAGTTCCTCGATGGTGTCGAACTCGCTTGCGGTCAGTGCGAAATCGTCATCGAGGTCCGGGAGGCTCTTGCTCTTGACCTCTTTGACGATGGCGGTGAAGGACAACTGCTGTCCCGCCAGCCCGTCGGGATAGTCCGCCCCGAGGACGTCGTCGAATTTTAAAATTGCTCCTGCCTCAGCACCCTCCAATTGCCCGTCCAGCTCGGAGTCAGAGTCCTCTTCGGGAATCGGGTAAAGGAGGTCTTCTGCAGAGGCCTCCTCAACGACGGTGCCGTCGGACTTCTTTGCCGTCAGCGTCAGGGTCACGAAGTCCCCCTTTCGGGCGGGCCTGTCGACCGTGTCCACCTCCGCGAAGCGGTCGCGCATCGCATCCAGGTTGTCGTTCAGTTCCTCATCGGTCAGTTCCCACTCTGGGTGTTCGACTGTGATGCCCGCGAACTCCGGCACCTTGAAGTCGGGGCGAACATCCACGGTCGCGGTGAAGATGCCCTCGCTGCCGCGGGCGAACTCCTCGACATCGAACTGCGGCGTACCGACCGGGGTGATCTCAGCCTGCTGCAGCGCCTCGGTGTACAGGCTTGGGAGGGTCTCACGGGCGGCCTCGTTTTCCACCGCTCCCTTGCCCAGTCGCGACTCGATCACCTTCAGGGGGGCTTTACCCGGACGGAAACCCGGGATCCGCATGGTGCTGGCCAGACGGTTGACCGCTGCGTCGATCGCCTTGGTGACGCGGTCCGCCGGAACGGTGACCTGCAGTTTTATCTTGGTGTCGTCGATCTTTTCGACAGCGGTGGTGACCACGGGATTCCTCGAATTGGGATGGGGTGGAGCGGCACGTCGGCAGCACTCGACACCCTTGGGGCTGGGGGGCGGATGGTACGCGCTACAGCGCCGACGTCAGTAGGCCGCCCTGTCGCCGTGGTCAGGTTCGTCGTCCGCGGGATCGGCGGCCTGCAGATCGAACCGATCCATACAGTCCCCGCAGCGGTAAGCGACCCAGTCACCAGGTTCGTACCCCTCTTCGGGCGGATGGCCCAAGCGGTGGCAAGTGCCGCCGCACTCCACGCAGACGATCTGTTCGGGTACCTCGATGGTCATGCGGCGTAGTCTGACGCATCGCCCGGCAAACTACGATGCCATTGTCATGAGACATGTCGTCACCCATCGGGCCGTCGGTGTCCACGGCGTCTTGTCGGTTTTGGCTGACGCCTCAGAAGGGCCGCCCACAGAAGGCCCCGCGCTACCCGAGCGCCTGCATTGGCTACCACTCAGCAACGTCGATCGAATGAATCGTGGGGCCTGGCAGGCCTTGGTGGCAGGGGCATCCGACGCCGAGACGATCGTCGAGCTTTCGTCCATCGATGCGATCCGCCCGGGCGAGGACACCTTGCAGATCAGCTGGTTGTGGGTGGCCGGAACCATCACCGGCCAGGACGAGCAACCACAACGGGTCTTCGAGCCGCTGATCACCACCACGGCCAAGGTCGCCAAACAGACGGTCGGCGTCAGCAATGAATTGCGACTGACCCCACTCATCACCGACGTGTCGACCAGATTGCAGTTGGAATCTGCCATGGAGCCGGGGGGAACGGCCTTCGGGCGCGGTGCCTTCATGCGATCCGGGGCCGTGGCCAGTCAGCGCCTGCTTGACCGGACTGCACAACTGGGGTCGTTCGCGCGGCGCGCGGCAGTGGCTGCCGGATTGGACGCCACCGAACTGGTCCCCTCAGATGCAGCCCCTGCCACGCTGGCTCGCCGTCCCGGCCTGCGCATCGTCGTCGGCTTGGGCCTGTATGCCGTGAACTCCCGGCCCGACTTCAGTCCCTCCGGATCGTTGCGACAGTGGCATGAACGAATCGGTACCGGCTGGACCGCCTTGCACAGCCTGTACCTGGACCGTTCACCACCCCAGGCAGATCCCAGTCAGGACCTGCCCAGTCCCTACCGTCTGACCCAGGCGCAGCATGATTGCGTCGTCGAGTCCCGACAGGCCCCGGTCACCGTGATCGCCGGTGCCCCCGGGACCGGAAAGACCCACACGATCGCAGCGATCGTCGGGGACGCTGTCGCCCACGGTCAGACCGTCCTGGTCAGTGCCAAATCAGCGGCCACCGTTGAGGCATTGACCGAACTGCTGGACCGACGGCCCGGTCCGCAACCCGTGGTGTTCGGCTCCAGTGACCACCGCCGGGACCTGGTCACCCGTCTTGTCGCCGGGGAACCCCATGTCGTGCCCGCCGCCGAAGTGGAGGACCGCGCCCATGCCATGGATGCGGCGGTGCAGCAGCGCAACGATCTGTGGTATTCGTTTGCGGACTGTCTGGCCGGCTACGCCCTGATGGACCGCAGCACCGAGGCCACGCGACTGCGCGACCGCCTTCCCGGGTTGTCGCAGCCACAGGTCAGCCTGTTCGAGGTCCAGGCGTTGGCCCGCCAGACCGGGTTGCGACCACCTGCCTGGTATGAGTTCGGCCAGCGCAGGCGCTGGCAGCGGCTGTGTGAGTTGTTGGGCGTGACCGTTCCACCTGACCCACATGACCTGCAGGCAGCCATGGCCCTGGCGACGGCCGCGCGGCACCTGCATTCGGCCTCCGATCCGTTGGATGCGGGCTTGGATTGGGAGGGCCTGATCGCGGCCGAAGCGCGGGTCGAACACACCTGTGGTGAGTGGATGGATGGGTTGTCGCGGGACCAGCGACGGCTGACCCGGAAGGTCCGTGGCACCCGCGCCGCGTTGGCGACGGCCCTGCGGTCGGGACGGGCCAAACGGCGGGCGAAGCTGGCCCAGTTGGGTCCCGCGGTGACCCGTGCCCTGCCCGTCTGGATCGGCACGTTGGGCGACATCGACGACCTGTTGCCGATGCATCCGGCCATGTTCGATCTGGTGGTGTTGGACGAGGCCTCGTCGGTCGATCAGCCGCGGGCCGCGACCGCATTGCTTCGTGGCAGCCGCTGTGTGATCGCCGGCGACCCGCAACAGTTGCGACACGTGTCCTTCATCGCCGATGAGGCAGTCCTCTCGGCCATCACGACCCATCTGCCGGGTGCGCCGCCGGAGGTGCGCGCCAAACTGGACATCCGCGCCAACTCGATCTTCGATGTCGCCGCTGCGACCGCGACGGTGCGCCACCTGAACGAACACTTTCGATCTGCGCCCCATTTGTTCGACTTCGTCGGACGCCGTGTGTACCGCGACCGGGTTCGGGTTGCCACCAGCACACCGGCGACGGAGGACGACGACCGGATCAGTGTCGTTCGACTGGATGCGGCGCGAAACAACGCCAAAGTGGTGACCGAGGAGGTCGAGTGGGTGATGACCCGTCTTGCCGAGCTGCGCCGGCAGGGTGCCGACAGCGTCGGTGTGTTGAGCCCGTTTCGGGCGCAGGCCGATGCGCTGGAAGACGCAGCCTTGACACAGCTGGGGCGTGACGGGATCCAGTCGTTGGGACTGCGGATCGGAACGGTCCACGCCTTCCAGGGCATGGAACGGGACGTGGTCCTGGTGTCACTTGGGATCGGCACCGCTGACGGTCCCGGCACGTGGCGGTTCGCCCAGGATCCTCACCTGTTTGCGGTGATGGCCACCCGGGCCCGGCAGCGGATGGAATGGGTTGTTTCGGCCACCCCGGGTGAGGGCTCTTTGATCGCCGACTACCTGGCCCAGGCCACGCACCCGCCGGACGCACAGGACAGTCGCAGGCCGGATCAGGTGGATCGCTGGCCCCGCAGGGTTGTCGCCGACCTCCGGCAGGCGGGCATCGGCGCCGTCAGCCCCTACCGCGTCGGACATCACCTGCTGGACGTGTGCATAAAGGATGACCAGGCCTTCGTCGGCATCGACACAACCCTGCACCCCGATGGCCCGCATGCCCACATCCGTCGGCATCTGGAACTGCAGCGCAACGGCTGGCCGCTGGTGACAGCCCTGTCGGCCGTATGGGGCGACCGGCCAGGTGAGCTGATCGTGCACCTCAAACAACGCCTTCAGCAGCAGGCGTAGGAGTAGCGGTCAGAGTGCGATCAGCGCTGCGGCGGCCAGGGCCAGCCCAACACCCGCCTGCTGGGTGCGGCCCAGACGTTCTTTGAGGAACAGCCAGGCCAGCACGACCACTGCCACCGGGTACAGGCCGCTGACGACGGCGGTCAAGACCAACAGACCCTGGCGGGTCGCCAGCAGGAACAACACGTTGGCGGCCATGTCCAGCAGCCCGGACATCGTGGCGATGCCTGCGATTCCGTTCTGTGGCCAGGGCGGACGCTGTAGGGCCAGCAGGCCGGTCAGGAGAAGCAAGCCGAGCACACGTGCACCAACCAGGGGCCACAGGCCTGAGTCGTCAGGAGCCTGGTCCAGTGCGACGAAAAAGACCCCGAACAGCAAACCCGAAACCAAGGCCATGAGCAGGCCTTTTGAGCTGTCCGTCGTGGGGTCCGTCGCCGTGTCCGCCGCCGGCCGGGACACCAGCACGGTGGCGCCGATGCCAAGCACAATGCCCGCTGCCGCTGTCGCCGCCGGGCGCTCGCCCAGTCCCAGCCCGACGATCACGGGGATGGCGGCGCCGGTGAGGGAGGCGACCGGGGCGGTCAAGCCCATCGCCCCGATGCTCAACGCCCGGAAGTAGGCGATCAAGCCGACGGCGCCGCCGACCCCGGCGACCATCCCCCAAGCGATGGCGGGACGGCTGAGTTGGCCTGGCGTGAACGGGATGACCGCCAGCACGATGACCAGACCGATGGCCTGGCTGATCAGCGTGACGGGCAGCACATGGGCACGACGACTGGCGATCCCTCCCAGGAAGTCGGCAAACCCGAAGCTGACGGCAGAACCCATCGATAGCAGTACGGCGGCGGTCATGGAAGTGGGGCGGGGGACGTCTGCATCAGCCCGCAACCTTATCCCGCGTCTGTCAGACCGGTTCCCTTGGTTTCGGCG
>JBBSNE010000148.1:0-6818 GCA_038232815.1 Euzebyales bacterium
CTTCAACCATCAGATCACCATCCACACCCTGTTGCACGAGGACATGCGGCAGTTCTTCGATGCCTTTCCGAAGAAGGCCCACCCGATGGCCATCCTGTCGGCGGCCACCGCCGGACTGTCGACGTTCTATCAGGACCATTACGACCCGCTGGACGAACGCGACGTCGAGGTGTCGATCTATCGCCTGATGGCCAAGCTGCCCACGATCGCAGCGTGGGCGCACAAGAAGTCCATCGGTCAGGCCTACATCTATCCGTGGAACAGACTGAGCTATCCCGCCAACTTCCTGCACATGATGTTTGGGGTCAAGGCCGAGCCCTACGAGGTGGATCCCGAGATCGCCAAAGCCTTGGACCTGCTGTACATCCTGCACGCCGACCACGAACAGAACGCCTCGGCGTCCGCGGTCAGGCTGGTCGGGTCGACCCAGGTGAACATGTTCGCGGCCATCGCGTCAGGCATCAACGCCCTGTGGGGGCCGTTGCATGGTGGCGCCAACCAAGCCGTCTTGGAGATGCTGACCGAGATACGGGATGCCGATGGCAGCACCGAATCGTTCATCAACCGGGCGAAGGACAAAGACGATCCGTTTCGGCTGATGGGATTTGGTCACCGTGTTTATAAGAACTTCGATCCACGCGCCACCATCATCAAAGAAACCGCAGACAACGTATTGCAGAAGCTGGCACCCAACGATCCGCTGTTCGAGATCGCCAAGGAACTGGAAGAAGCGGCTCTGAGCGACGACTACTTCGTCGAAAAGAAGCTGTACCCCAACGTCGATTTCTATTCGGGTTTGATCTACCGCGCCATGGGGCTGCCCGAAGAGATGTTCACGGTCATGTTTGCAATCGGCCGCCTGCCGGGTTGGATCGCCCAGTGGAAAGAGATGATGGCTGACCCGGAAACGCGTATCGGTCGGCCGCGCCAGATCTTCACCGGCTCGACCGAGCGGGATTACGCCCCGATCGAAAAGCGCGACTGAGCCCACGCCGGACGGTCATCCGGCCATGGTGCCGCTACGCAATATTTCCTGAATCGGCTGCTACGTTCCCATGCGTGAAGCCCTCCGCAGCGGCCGTCAACAGTTCTGGCTGGCCCTCACCGCCCGGCTTTGCCACGCATGGTGATTGGTTGACTGCGGAATGGATCGCAACCGCACTGACAGCCGCACGGGGCCGCGGCCTGGATGTCCACCTTCAACCCATTGTCACGGCCGACAACGGCCGGCTGGTTGCCTGCGAAGCGCTATCGCGGATGACCCCCTGCGCCCCCTCACAACTCCCTCCGAAACAATTCCTGGCGGTGGCCGCTCAGGCCGGGATGCTGGACGACGTCACCTGGATGGTGATCGAGCATGCTGCCGCAGACGCGCGCACGCTTGCCGAACACGGCTTCCCGATCCCGGTGACACTGAACATCTCGGCGGTCAGCTTTGACAACCCCGAGTTGATCCAACGGCTGATGAACACGTTGGAGCGCTACGAGTTGCCTCCATCCGCCTTGATTTTGGAGATCACCGAGCGTGCACCATTCGTTGATCCGGAGGCAGCGTGTGACATCGTGGCCCGTCTGACAACCCATGGGTTCTGCGTGGCCTTGGACGACTACGGGATCGGCTACTCCGACGCCGCCAGGCTGACGTCCTTGTCGGTGGGCATCGTCAAGATTGATCGCTCAACAGTCCGTGAGCACAGGCAACCAGCTCGGCGGCGGGAACTCGACGACCTGTTGCGCGTGGCAGCTGACCGAGAACTCATCACCATTGCCGAAGGCGTGGAATCGGCTGCCGATGCCGTGGCCATGACGGCGTTGGGTGTGGACTGGCTACAGGGGTTCTGGACTGCACCCGCCATGCCGGTGGCCGACTTCCTGACATGGGCGCATGGGCAGCCAGACACCCGCCCTGACCTTGCCGACCACGATCTGGTCACACCGCGATTTCTGACAGCGACCTGACCGCCATCGCCAACGCGTTGAGGTCCGCATCGGCCTGGGACTGCACCTGTTTGGTCAGCCGGACCGCCCGTTCGGCCGACTCGGCCTGATCAGCCAGGAAGTCGTCAACAACCGCTTCGGGGGCATCGTCTGGATTGCCCTGTGCAATCGCCTGGCGAGCGATCATGTGATGCAGTCGGCGCAGGTCATCAACCAGCCCGCGATGCTGTCCGCGTTCCCAGCGGCCATGGGCTTCAAAGGCCCGTAGTTGACTGTTCAGCTGCTCCAGGGGCAGCCGTTCGGCAATGATTTCATAGACCCTGCCACATTCCGCAACCGTTCGGCCGCTGCGCCGGGCTGTCAACGCGATACCGGGCACCAGCGTCAACGCGGGAAGCGCCGCGATCCCCTCGGCCACGGTCTCGTCGATCCCCAGGTCGATCCAGCGCTCGGCCGCCTGTTTGATGGCGCGACTTCGACCGGGCAATGTCGTTACCCCGGCCTGTTCGGACAGTTCCACGAACGCATCTCGATCATCGCTAACTGCGGCCGCGACGTCGTCGGTACGTCCCAGTCTGACGTAGGAGCGCGTGTAGGCATCGACCAACCAGTCGATCGTGGATTTGAGCTCGAACTGCAACACCGGATCAGCCCGGCCGTCCAGTTCTTCGATCTGCCGCCAGCAGGCATCGGCGTCGATCACCTCTCTGGCGATCCAATAGGCGGCAACGGCGCTTGGAACCTCGACACCAAGGTCGACAGCGGTTCGTGTCACCCAGGTGATGCCCATCCGATTGCAAACATCGTTGGCCACCTGTGTCGCGACCAGTTCGCGGCGCAACCGATGTTGGTCGGTCAGGTCGGCGAAACGTGTCGCAACCGGTTCCGGGAAGTAGTCCTGCCGGACCGTGTCGAACGCAGGCTGGTCGATCACGTCGGACTGCAGCAACTGGTCGGTGATGTCAATTTTGGCATAGGCCAACATGACGCTCAGTTCTGCCCTGGTCATGCCGGCCTCTTGCTCGCGGCGACTGTCCATTTCAGCGGTGGAGGGCAGCACCTCGACCTCACGGTCCAAACGATCGCGTTCCTCCAGTCGGCTCATCAACATCTCATATCCGCCCATGCCCCCGGGTGCCGAATGCAGTTCCTGACTGATGGACCAGGTCTGCAGGTAGCTGTCCCGCAGCACGTCTTCGCCGACCTGCTCGGTCAGGGATGCGAGCAGGTCATCGCGATCATCGGGGTCCAACCGGTCATTTTGCACTGCCAGACGCAACAAGATCTTCAGGTTGACCTCTCGGTCAGAGGTGTTGACGCCGGCCACGTTGTCGATGGCGTCGGTGTTCGACCGGCCACCCCGGCGTCCGTAGGCGATACGCGCCCGCTGGGTCATCGCCAGGTTGCCGCCCTCCCCCACCACGCGAGCACCCAACTCATCGGCGTCGACACGAATGGCATCATTGGCTCGGTCACCCACATCGCTGTGTGACTCTGCCGCGGCCTTGACATAGGTGCCGATCCCGCCGAACCACAACAGGTCCGCCGGGGCCTTCAACATGGCGTTGATCAACTCCGGCGGACTCAGTTCCTCCGCGTCAATGTTCAACACCTCACGTGCCTCGGGGCTCAGCGGCACGGTCTTTGCCGTGCGGGACCAAACGCCACCACCGGTGCTGATCAGGTCGGGGTCGTAGTCCTGCCACGACGACCGTGACAGCTCGAACAGGCGCTTACGTTCGTTGTACGACGCCTCGGGATCGGGGCTCGGGTCGATGAAGATGTCGCGGTGGTCAAACGCCGCGATCAGCTTCACGGCCTTGCTCCGTAGCAACCCGTTGCCGAAGACGTCACCGGACATGTCACCGACCCCGACCACCGTCACGGACTCGGTCTGGACATCGATACCGAGTTCCCTGAAGTGCCTTTGGACCGCGACCCAGGCACCCCGTGCGGTGATCCCCATCTCTTTGTGGTCATAGCCCTGTGAGCCGCCGGAGGCGAAGGCGTCGTCCAACCAGAAGTCATACTCGCGGCTGATGCTGTTGGCGATGTCGGAGAACGTGGCGGTGCCACGGTCGGCGGCCACCACCAGGTAGGGGTCGTCACCATCGGCTCGGACGACAACGGGGGGCCCGACGACCTCGCCATCGACCAGATTGTCGGTCAGGTCCAGCATCCCTCGAATGAACACGCGATATTGCCTTTCCACCTCCGCCCGCAATTCGGTTGGATCCGCGGGGCGCTGTTTCAGCACGAACCCGCCTTTGGACCCGGTCGGGACGATCACCGCGTTCTTGCTGACCTGGGCTTTCATCAATCCCAGCACCTCGGTGCGGAAGTCGTCCATCCGGTCAGACCAGCGCAGACCACCACGGGCAACTGGTCCGCCGCGAAGGTGCACACCCTCCATCTCAATTGAGTAGACGAAGATCTCTCGGTACGGAACAGGCTTGGGGACGCCAGGGACATCCGAAGAGTCCAGCTTGAACGACAACCAAGGATGGTGTTGCCACCGGTTGGTGCGCAACGTGGCTGTCACCAACCCCAGGAACGACCGCAGGATGCGGTCTTGGTCCAGTCGTTCGACGCCGTCCAACAGGTCCAACACCGCATCGTGCCCGGCCTTTGCGTCGGTGCCGCGATCACCCTCATGGTTTGGATCGAAGCGGATGTCGAAATATCCGAGGAGGGATCTGGCCACCCGCGGATGCTCCAAAAACGCCTCGTTGGTGGTGGCTTCGGTGAAGGTCGTACCGATCTGACGTTGGTAGCGACGGTATGCCCGCAGGACGGTGACCTCATCGATGGTCATGTCGGCCAGGACCACCAGACGGTTCAACGAATCGACCCCGGCTTTTTGGTGCCACATGGCCAGCGCGGCGGCGGCCATTCGTGGTCCGTCCGTCGCCACGTCGATGTCCGCGATGTCACACCGGACGCCATAGTCGTGCAAGTGCACCTCCTCAGCCACCGGGGCATCGATCAGCTCATACGGCTGTTCTTCGACCACCGTCAGCCCGAGGGATTCCAGCAGCGGCACGAACCCGGACAATTCCACGTTCGACCCGGCCTTGTACAGTCTGAAACGGAACAGCCGGTCAAGGCTGTCCGATCCCTCGCCCTGCGCAAGCCCTGGGGGGCGCACCAGGCGCATGCGGACATCGTCATCTCCGTCGAGTTGGGTCAACTCCTCGATGTCGATGACCGCCGTGGCAACGGGTGTGGTGTCGATGTAGGTGCCCGGCAGGACACGACACCACTCCTCCGCGGTCTGTTGCGGCTCTGCGATCCCCTCCTCATCAGCCAGGGCGTCGGCCAGGCGGTCTTCGAAGGTCCGCGTCATCGCCACGATCTGACGTTGCAGATCCTGGACGTCCAGTTGCGGGACCTGGGCCGCGGACGGCAGACGAAGGGTGAAGTGCAGCAGGGGTTGATCCCGCTCGGTCATCGACAGCTGGTAGTCCACCGATTCCGCGCCGACGGCTTCGCGAAGCATCCGCTGGATCCGCATGCGGAGCTCCCCGCTGAATCGTGCACGCGGCAGCGTCACCAGGGCGGAAACTGAATGGCCCGACCGTTCCGGACGCACCAGGACGCCGACTTCGCGGCCACCGCCGTTGTGGGCCAGGGCGACAAGGGAATCGCGCAACTCCTCGGCATCTGACTCAAACAGTTCTTGTTTGGGGAAGGCGTCGAACAGGGTTCGCAGGGCACGCTCGTCCTGGGAATGGTCAACGACGTCCTCGGCTTCGAGCACCGCCCGCAGCTTGCGGCGCAGCACCGGGATCGTTGACGATGGCTCCACGAAGGCCTTTTGGGCCAGCAACCCCAAGATGCGGTGTTCTCCGACCAGATCACCGGCATCATCGATCTTCTGCACCGCTACGCAGATCATCCGCACCTGTCGATGCACCGTGGACTTACGGCCGGTGCGGGCGACGTTCAGCAATTCCCCCTCGGTGGCCTGCTGGCGATCGGATTCACTCAGGTCGGCCAGCGCCACGGGCTCGGCGAACTCCGACGTGGACGCGTCGTGGAGTATGCCCAAGCCAGAGTCGGGGATGACGGTGACCTTTTCGTCGCTCATGTCATAGGCGCGATACCCCAGGAAAACAAAGTGGTCGTCCAGCAGCCAGTGCAGGAAGTCCGCGACCTCAGCGACCTCCTCAGCGTCATACCGCTGGCCCGCGTGGGCCTCGACCTGCTCGGCAATCTCACGAACTCGCACCTTCAGCGCCGTGAAATCCGACACGACGGCGATGGCATCCGCCAGCACGTCATGCAAATGCTCAGCCAGTTCCTTTTGGGCCGACTCCTCAAGTTCGGTCTGCAGGTCCAGGGCCAGGTAGGTCTCACGATGATCGGCTTGTCGGGCTGTGGTGATGGACTGCAGGGCCCCCGCGTCGTCGCGTTCGACGCCGACCACCGGGTGAGCCAGATCCACCGGATCCAAGCCAAGACGGTTGAGCTCCTCGGTGACGGTCGACATCACGAAGGGCCCATCCGTCAGATGAACGTGGACCAACGTGGTGTCTCCGGTGGGCTCGACGAAGATGGTCGGATCCTCCGCGGTCCCCCGCTCGAAAGCCTCCAGCGCCCGTTCGACGCGCTTGCTGGCCCTCTCGATGTCAAGATCGTCCAGTTCAACATTCGGGAGACGGCGATAGATCGCTACGGCCAATGCGGCCGCATCCTCCGTTCGTTCTGGAGCAACCTCGTCCTTCAGCCTGTCCTGTAGCGCACGTAAGGAGTCGTGCATCTCACAGACCGAAAAGATCCCGGGCCTGTTGAAGCTTGTCGACCACCATCACCATGCGGCCCCCCGTCGCAAGGTAGGCCTGTTCGATGTTGATGCCGGCCTGGGCAATCTTGGCACA
>JBBSNE010000149.1:0-6734 GCA_038232815.1 Euzebyales bacterium
GATGAAGGGGTACTGAAGGACCTCGATCCAGCCCGCCCCCGCCAGGGTCGAACGGACGGCCATGCCGGCCAGATACTCCGGGGATCTGCGACCGGCCCGCCCGGTGGAGGGCACTGTCGGCGTGATCCGGTCGTAGCCGTATAGACGGGCTACCTCTTCGGCCAGGTCTGCCGGGATATGCAGGTCAGGACGATAGGGAGGGGGCGTCACCGATCGTTCGTCCCCGGTTCCCTCAACGGTGCAGCCGATCCGCTCGAGCAACGTCGCCTGCTCGTCGGCGTCCACGTCGATCCCGAGCAAGGATCGAATCCGAGACGGTCGCAAGGTGATCTTGGGACGCTTGTCCCGCACGGGGTGGTGGTCGTGTCCTCCGACGACCGTCCCGCCGGCCCAGGCCAGGATCAGGTCGTTGACCCGGGAGGCACCCGCGGGCAGCCACTGGGCTGACACGGTGCGTTCGAATCGTGCCTTTGCCTCGGTGTACAACCGATGACGTCGGCCGGTCCGTAACACCGCGATCGGATCCCACGCGGCCACCTCGACATACAGGTCGGTGGTGTCGGCGTGTATCTCGGTCGCCTCGCCACCCATGACCCCCGCCAGACCGATGGGGCCGCGATCATCCGCGATCACCACATCTTCGGCATGCAGGTCACGCACCACTCCATCCAAGGTGGTCAACGTCTCTTTGGGATCGGCACGGCGGACCGTGATGTCACCCCGCAACAACGCGCGGTCATAGGCATGTACCGGATAGCCGGTCTCCAACATCGCATAATTGGTGGCGTCAACGACATTTGAGATGGGGCGGATCCCGGCCAGGTGCAGCCGCTTTTGGATGACGGGCGGCGATGCCGCAATCGTGACGTCGGCGATGGACCGTCCGTCCCAACGACGGCAACTGGAATTCTGTTCCAACGTGACGGTGATGCCTGGGTCCCCGTCGGGGTTGCCACGCATCTCCGGTATCAACAGCTCGGCACCAGTCAGGGCGGACAGGTCGCGGGCCAAGCCCCACATGGATGCGCCGTAGCCACGGTCCGGTGTCAAGTCGATGTCGATGACCGCCTCATCCAGATCAAGCCAGGTGGTGACATCGGTGCCGACCGGCGCATCCGGGCCCAAAAGCCAGATGCCGCTGTGGTCTTGTCCCACGCCCAACTCTCGGGCGCTGGCCAACATCCCGTTGCTGGTGACCCCCATCAGTTCCTTTGCCTGCACCTTCAGACCGCCGGGCAGCGTGGAACCGGGCAACGCCGCGGGGACGTGATCACCGACTGCGAAGTTGCTGGCACCGCAAACGATCTCCCAGGTTCGTTCGCCGTCCGATGCCTGAACCAGCGACAACTTGTCTGACTTCGGTACCGATTCCACCGCCAGCACCTCGACCACGGTCAGTCCCTTGGCGCCGGCCGTGGGACGTTCGACGGCATCGACCTCCAATCCGCCCATGGTCAAGACGTCAGCCAGTTCTTCAGCCGGCAGCGTCAGGTCGATGTATTCGTACAACCACGAGATGGGTACGCGCATGTCAGTGATCCTTGGTCAAACACCGCAGGTGGGGCGACGTTAAAACGATGACAGCAAACGGACGTCGTTGTCAGCGAACAACCGCAGGTCCGGCACGCCGTAGCGCACCATGGCAGTCCGCTCGATACCGATGCCGAAGGCAAAGCCCTGCACCTCATCCGGGTCGTAGCCGCTGGCGATCAGCACGTTGGGATGGACCATCCCCGACCCCAACAACTCCATCCATTTCCCTCCACCCTGCCCGTCGGAGACCCAGGCATCCAGTTCAGCGGAGGGTTCGGTGAAGGGGAAGTAGTGCGGACGGAACCGCAGCTTGACCTCCTCACCCACCATGGCCCGTGCGAAGGCCATCAGGGTGCCGTACAGGTCCGCCAACGACAGGTCGGCGTCGATGGCCAACCCCTCGATCTGATGGAACACCGGCACGTGGGTCGCGTCGGGGGTGTCTTGGCGATAGGTCCGGCCGGGGACCGCGACGTAGACCGGTGGGTCGCGGTCCAGCATGGTCCGTATCTGCATCGGCGAGGTCTGGGTCCGCAGCAACAAACCGGTCGTCCCATCATCTCGCGGCGGGGCGTCGGACAGTCCCGACACATAGATCGTGTCCTGCAGGGTCCGCGCCGGATGGTCCATCGGGGTGTTCAGCGCATCGAAGTTGAACCAGTCCGACTCGACCTCCGGGCCGGTGACGACCTCATACCCCAACCCGACGAAGACGTCCAGGATGGCCTCAAGGGTCTGACGCAGTGGATGCAACGAGCCAAGCTGCGGTGTCCGCGGCGGCAGGGTGATGTCGATGCGTTCTGCAGCCAGGATCTCTGCGTCCCGGTCGGCTTCCAAGGCCATTTTTCGGCGGTCATACGCCGTGGTGAACGTCTGGTTCAAGTCGTTGACGGCCTGCCCGACGGTCTTGCGCTGATCAGGGTCCAGGCCCCCAAGCTGCCGTTTGATCTGGCTGACCGCCCCCTTCTTTCCCATGTAGGTCTGGCGCACCTGTTCCAACGCCTGCAGCGACGGGGCTGCCTCCAGGTCAGCCAGTGCGTCATCGCGAAGGCCCTGCAGTTGCTGCGTCAGGGGCTCGGCTGTATCGATGTCGTTCACTCAGGTGTCCGTTCCAGGGGTGATCGTCGTGCCGGCCGGGTCGATCACGGTACCGCGAAGCGCCAGGCTGTCGATCCCTCCCAGTTCCAATCCGCCTTGCGGCAGTGTGAAGCTGAACGTGGCGCCGTTGCCGCCCTCGCTGGTGATCCAGATCTCACCGCCGTGTGCTTCGACCAGTCCTTTGGTGATGTACAGGCCCAGCCCGTTCCCGGGACGGGTTTGCCGAGGACCCCGGAAGAACTTGCCGAAGACGGCCCGCTGCAGGTCGGGCGCTATACCCGGACCGACATCGCTGACCGAGACCGTCACGACATCGCCCGATTCGGCGGCCGTCAGGACGATGTCGCCCTCGGTGTACTTGATCGCGTTTTCCAACAGGTTGACCAAAACCTGCTCCATCCGGTCAGGATCGACATACAGCGCCGGCACCCGATCGATATGGACGTCGATTCGCCTTCCCTGGCCGATCCCTGCTTGCACATGGTGGACCACACGGGGAATCAACGGCTCCAGTTGCACCATTTGTCGTTTGAGCTGCAGCCGACCCACGTCCAACCGGGCAACGGACAGCAATTCTTCGAGCAGTCGGGTGACCCGGTCGGCATCCTCGTTGATCGTCGCCAGCATCTGCTTCTTTTGGTCGTCTGAGAAGCGGTCCCACTTCGCCAGGAGTGTCCGGGTGAAGCCCTTGACGCTGGTGAGGGGACTTCGTAGTTCGTGACTCACCGTAGAGACCAAATCAGATCTGGCTTCGTCACGCTCCCGCCGGGCCTTGGCGCCCCTCAGTGTGATGACCAGCCCGTCACCATCTGGTCCGTCTTCAAACCGCACGCCGGTCACTGCCACAGGGTGAGGTTTGGTATGGACGATCAAGTTCAGTTCCTGCTCGGCGGCCATCCCAGGCAGCCCACCCTCAACGCGCAAGGGATCGTCGGCGTCCCACCAATCCATCCCGTCCTCGGTCCGGAGGCACACAACCTTGCGAGCGGGGAGGCCAATGACGTTCGCCGGTTCAAGGCCCAGCAGACGACTGGCGGAGGGGTTGACATACACCACGGTCTGGTCGGCACCGACCACAACCGCCGGATCGGCAAGCAGCTGCAGCCCCGCCAGGTGGGCTGGCGGGTTCAATGAGTGCGGCCGAGTGGTCACGAGGAGTGGTTACCTCCTGGGTCCGGCCTGATGTCTGGCAGCGTGCTGGGCACGGTGCACCGCATAGGCCATCACCGCCACGGCGGCGGCCAGGTTCAGACTCTCGGCATGACCGCGGTACCCCGGGCGCTCAGGCGTGGCAATCGGAACGTGGACACCAACGTCGCAAGCATCAAGGGCCGCTTGTGACAGGCCCGTGGCCTCTCCCCCAAAGACCAGTGCCGTGGGCGGTGCCAGATCGACGGCGTCCAGAGGAACTGACGCATTGGCATCCGCCGCAAGGAGTTGCAGACCGGCGCGGTTGATCGCCGCGACATCGTCCTCGCTGACACCCGTGACGACGGGAAGGTGAAACACCGACCCAGTCGAGGCCCGCACCGCCTTGGGATTGAACGGATCCGCACTGCCGCTGAGAAAGACCACCGCGTCAGCGCCGGAGGCATCGGCGGTGCGAATGATCGTGCCCGCGTTGCCGGGGTCACTGACCCCATCTAACACCACCAGGAATCGTGCCTCCCGCAGTACCTCGTGCAGCGCGGTCACAGGTATCGGCGCCACGGCCACCACGCCCTGGGGGGTCACGGTATCGGCAAGTTCTCGCAACACCTCGGGGGTGACCATTCTGATGAGGGCACCGGTGGACGCGGCACCCCGTAACAGATCGATGTGGTCATCCATGGCCTGCGGGGTGGCGAAGAGTTCGGTGATCTGTCCCAACCCCTCGCTCACCGCTTGCGGACCCTCGACCAAGAACGCCCCGGCGTCGCGGCGCCCCTTGCGCGTTGCCAGTCTTGCCGCAGCCTTGACTGACGGATTTGCTGCCGACGTGATCGTCGGTGCGTTCGTCAGGGTGGACACGGCTCGACTCTTGTTCCAACTGTCGGTGCTGGTGATCGTGAAACGGTGGTCGAAACTACAGCGCAGCCTTCGCAGCGACGACCAACGCAGAGAACGACTGGGGATCGTTGACGGCCAACTCCGCGAGAACCTTGCGGTCAACCTGGATCTCGGCCTGCTTCAAGCCATACATGAAACGGCTGTAGGACAGACCGTCCTGACGGGCAGCAGCATTGATCCGGGTGATCCACAGCTTGCGGAAATCCCGCTTCTTGGCCCGGCGATCACGGGTCGCATACCGGTCGGCGTGCAGGATCGTCTCATTGGCGATCCGATAGCGACGACTGCGGGCGCCCCGGAAACCCTTCGCCCGGGCCAGAACGGTACGGCGGTGCTTACGGCCGTGTACAGCGCGTTTGACGCGTGCCATGGTGGTCTTTCTCCTCGATCGATTCGGCTGTCGGGCTAGTGGCCCAGCATCCGTTTGATGGTCTTGGACTCAGTAGCAGATTCCAGCGCCTTGTCCGCTCGTAGTCGCAACTTGCGCCGCTGTGGCTTGTGCTCGGCCAGGTGGTTGCGGTTTTGACGGCGGTGCATGACCTTGCCGGTCTTGGTGACACGGAAGCGATCCTTGGCACCTGAGTGGGTCTTTTGCTTCGGCATTGCGGTGCTCCCTGTGGGGCGGTGTCCGTTGGCTGGTGGAGATGAAAACGATTAAGCGACCACTGTGGGACCAGCGGCCGCTACACGAATCCGGACCCTCTATGGAGGGCGGATGAGCAGTGATGAACCTGTCTTTGAGTCACCTCGTCCGAAGACGGTGCGCCCGACAGGTGGGGAAGCCGCTCCCACTTGATATTGATCCACGAGGTTAGGTGCGGTTGCCGGGTTTGTCCAGTTGGTGCGGTCAGCGCCCAGGAATCCACAACTTGTCGGTGGCCTTCTGCTGACCCGGTTGGGCTGGGCTGCCGGGCTGGGGTTGGGTGCCAGCCTCCGGCGAGGCGCCGGCCGGGGGTGTGGCATTTTCGTCTTCAGCGGGGCTGCTGGGCGGTTCCTCCCCCGACGCCTGTGCCGCCATTTGCTTTTCAACCTGCACCTGAGCCGTCTGCAGTTGCCCGACTGCGGTCTGCAACTGCTCCCGGGCTTCGCCCAGGTGATCTCCGGCGGCCTGGACGACTGCTGCCATTGAGTCGATGAGCACACGGGCATCGGGTCGGCCCAGCTTGGCCTCGGCGCTGGCGGCAAGCATCCCCACGGCCTGCATCAACAGCTCACCCGACGGCGCCTCCCGGAGTTGGGCGTAGTACGCCTCGATCTCTTCTTGCGTGGGCTGTCCGTTGGGGTCGCTCATGGCTGGGAATGATATCGAACCGGCGCACGGCGTCAGATCGTGACTACGCCCCTGTCGTCACCGAGGTGTCATGGATTGCAGGTAGGCGGCAATGATCGCGGGGCCGAGCCACACACCAACCAGCGCCCCCAACGACAAAAAGGGCCCAAACGGGATGGTGTCCTTGCGGTTGCGCAACTTCCCAACGATTAGACCAAGTGAGATGACCGAGCCGAACAAGAAGGCCCCGACGATGCCCACGACAACGACACCGATGCCCAGGTACCCCAAGCCCATCCCCAAAAATGCTGCGTACTTGACGTCGCCCATCCCCATGCCACGCGGGTTGATCAACGCCAAGACCAGCAGGAACACAAAGGCGCCCACTGCGCCGATCAGCACGTCGACTGCCCGGCCAGGCGTCCCGTTCAGCACGGCTGCGCCGACCAGCAACACCAACAACACTGGGGTCAGCGGGTAGGTCAGGGCGTTGGGGATGCGGCGGGTGCGGTAGTCGATGAGAGCGACGACCGGCAGCATCCAGACAAACAAAAACATGCCGGGCAAGGCCCAGTAGTCGGGCGGGGCCATCGTTGCAAACAGCCGTGCGGTGGTGGCGAACAGCACACCCATACCGGCAACGACCGCCGGATAGCGAGCGGCAAACATTTGGCCACAGCGCCGACACCGTCCCCGAACGCGCCCGCGCGACCGCACCACAATGGTGTCGTGTGGCCCCATGGTTTGACCGCAGCGGGGACAGACCGGCGTCGGGCCCAACACC
>JBBSNE010000150.1:0-6708 GCA_038232815.1 Euzebyales bacterium
AAGGCCGGGACGTCGTTGAACACCAACCCGCCCAGATGCGACAACGTCGGCGTGATGGCGACAATCGTGCCGACCGCGTAGGCCACCGACGACGGGGTCAGCCGTCGGGTTGGGGCCGGACGTCGCGGCGCCATGAGAAACGCCAGTTGCATGGCGGCCCAGACACCAACGACCAGCCAGGCCACCGAGGTCAGTCGGGCCAGGACGATCCCGGCCGTGCCCCCGGCCGCCCAGGACCCGATGGCCAGGGCCACACCCTGGACTGCATAGGACAACGGCGGATGGTTGGAGGTCCAGATGTCTTGGCGGCCGTCGTGGCGCTCGTCGACCTCCCACTGCAGTCGCTCTGAAAAGCCCAGATATGGCAGGTCAGCGGGGATGCGCGTGTCGATGTGCGGCAAGGTCCCGCTGGTGACCACCTGATCGGCATAGGCGATGTGGGACAGTTCATCGACAGGCCAAAACGCGGGCGTGGCAATCACGTGGGCCAGGCTCATCACCGCGGCCAGCAGCAGAACCGGCCAGACTCGTCGAAGACTCAACGGGGGAACCTACGTCGGGCCGTCGTGTTACAGCCGGTGACGGCCGTGGACCATCTTCAGCATTTGGTCAGCGGCCTGGAACAACCAGTCGGGCCGGCGGAAGCTCGCGAAGTCCGGTCCCAGCGACACCCGCCGTTTGGTGATGGCCTGGGGCTGTGTGAACTCCTTCAAACCGTCCTCGCCATGAATACGTCCAAAGCCCGATTCGCCGCGTCCGCCGAACGGCAACTGCGGAGCCGATGCGAACCGCAACACGCTGTTGACGCTGACCATGCCGCAGTTCATTGCGCGGGCCAACGCCATGCCACGAGACTTCGAAAAGACTGTGGCGCCCAGACCGTAGGGTGAATCGTTGGCCAATCGCACGGCCTCAGCCATGTCCGGCACCCGCACCAAGGGCACGATCGGTCCAAACGTCTCCTGGGTCATCAACGGTGAGTCAGCGGGGACATCGATCAGCACGACAGGGTCGACGAACCGCTCGCGGACGGACTCAAGCCCCCCCACCAGTGCCTGTGCGCCCCGCTGCAGGGCGTCGTTCAGGTGGTCTTTAATCACGTCCAGTTGACCCGGCATGGTGACCGGACCGTAGTCGGCCTGTGCATCCGAGCCGGCTCGAACCCCCTGGGCCTGACGGGTGATCTCAGCGGTGAACGCGTCGAAGACGTCGGTGTGCACATACACCCGTTCGACGCCGGCGCAGGTCTGCCCGGCATTGGAACACCCTGCCCACAGTGCGGCCTCGGCGGCCTTGGCAAGATCTGCGTCGGCGTCGATCAGCATTGCATCCTTGCCGCCGCATTCCATCACGATCTTGGTCAGGTTCGCCGCGCATGCGGCCATGACCTTGCGTCCTGTGGCGGCGGAGCCGGTGAAGGCAAGGACGTCGATCTCGGGATGAGCAGCCAGCGCATGTCCGGTGTCACCAAACCCTGTCACGACTTGAAAGACCGGTTCCTCGCTGACGACATCAGCGAACAGGGCGGCCAGACGAAGGCCCACGCCGGGGGTGTGCTCCGACGGCTTGAAGACGACGGCGTTTCCGGCTGCCAACGCATAGGAGATCGATCCCAGCGGTGTATGGATGGGGTAGTTCCAGGGTCCGATCACCCCGACCACGCCCATGGGGGCATAGCGCAGATACCCCGTGTGGTCCTTGGCCAGCGGCGGCATCGAGACCCGCCTGGGCTTCATGGTCGTCGCTGCGTTCCGGGCAGCCCAGTCCAAATGGTCGACGCACAGCAGCACCTCGATGAAGGCATCGTCCAGCGGTTTGCCGTTCTCGGCGTGGACCAGCTGGACCAGCTCGTCGGACTTGCGGGCGATCAAGCCTTTGTAGGCCAACAACCGTTTCTTGCGTCCCTCAAAGCCAAGGTCTCGCCACCACGCTGCTGCGGCACGGGCTCTGACAACAGCATCGTCGATGTCTGCGGCAGTGTGAACGGCATAGGTTGCCAACGGCTCGCCAGTCGCGGGGTTCAGCGACTCAAAGGTCTTGTGACTGCCTGTCTGTGTCGTGGACATCGGATGGCTCCTACCCGTTGGATGGATGGCCAAAGCCTAGTTCGCAGGTGTGGGCCCGGGCGGTTGAGCGGGTCCTGGAGTGGGCACCGGAGTGGGGCCAGCAGGAGGCTCAGCTGGGGCGGGGGGCTCCGTCGGTGCCGGCGGGTCTGCTGTGGGCTGTGGCGCCGCCGGTTCTGGTGGCGCCGGTGGCGTCGTGGCGGGTTCGGGCGCCGCAGGCTCTTGGACCGCTGGGTCGGATCGCGGAGGTTCTTGGGTTGACGGGGCGGGGGCATCGCTGGGAAGCAGGGCCTCTGGCGTGGCCTGTGCGGGGGTGGTCGTCGGCGTGGTGGTCGCCGTCACGCTGGGGGCGGCAGTGGCCGGTGTGGAGGGGTCGGAAGAGTCCGACGTTGTCAACGAATAGGCGAACACGGCCGCGCCCAGCAACAGCACGATGGCCACCGCAACCCCCAAACCCCCCCGGGACGAGGAGGATCGCGTGGCCTCACCCGGTGAGGGATGACCGGGTGGGCGGCTCAAGGCCATTGTCTGGTCGCGCGACTGGACGTCGGCCTGCGACGTGTCCGCGACACGTGGCAACGCCACGGTCGGCGAAGTGGCGGTGCTCACCGGTATTTCTGCCCCCCTGGATCCGGCCACCAGTAGATCGGCGAACGCGGCGGCGTCATCGGGCCGGTCAGCTGGATCCTTTGCCATGCCTGTCTGGACTGCCTGGACCAAAGGCGCGGGCAGGTCGGGCCGTATCTCGGCCAACGACGGCAGCGGATCAGTCCGGTGCATCATCGCCAGGGTCAGGGGGTTTGTGTGTTCGAACGGGGGCCGTCCTGCCAGCATCTCCCACAGCATGGCCGCAGCGGAATAGATGTCGGACCGGCTGCTTGCGGGCATGCCGGTGGCCACTTCGGGTGCGATGTACTTGGGCGTCCCGATGAACTGATTGGTCTGGGTCAGATCCCCTCCGCCCTGCAGGCTCTTTGCGATCCCGAAGTCACTGAGTTTGGCGTCGTCGACACCCAACAACACATTGGCGGGTTTGACGTCACGATGGACCACCCCGGCGTGATGAGCCACCCCTAGCGCCTGCAGCACCTGAGCCACCACCTCGACGGATCTGGCCATGTCCAGGGGACCGGCCCCTGCCATCTCCTCCTGCAACGATGGCCCATCGATCAGTTCCATCGCGATCCAGGGCGTGTCCGCTTCGATCCCGGCGTCGTAGACCCGCACGATGTGGGTGTGGTTCAGTCGGGCGGCCAATTTGGCCTCGCGCAAAAAACGCTCACGCAGAATGGCGTCGCGACCGATTTCATCTCGCAACAACTTGATGGCCACGCGTCGATCCAACACACGGTCCCGGGCGGCATAGACGCGCGCCATCCCACCATGACCCAACAGGTCCATGAGCTCGTAACGGTCGGCGATGACATCCATGCGGGCGACCAGTGTGGATGTCTGGGGCGCTATCGGCTTGGCCGGGACTATATCGCCCTGGCAAGGACCCGAATCTGATCGGTGTCCATCAGGGCGGGCACCAGGGTTCGGCTGGCCAAGACCACCGGGACCCCGCCGATGCCTTCTCGCCGGTAGGTGGCCATCTGCCGACGCCGGGCGGCTAGAGCCACGCGGTCAGCCAACAGGTGCGTCACCTCTTCGACGTCCAGTCCAGCCTTGGCAGCCACGTCACACAGCACTGCGGGATCGGCGATGTCAGCGCCATCGGTCCAGTAGGAGCCGTACAACAACGACCGCAGCGCCGGGCCGTGCGGCCCCGCCTCGGCATGCGCCAACAAAACGTGTGCCAGCCCCGTGGGGGGCATGATCCGGGGCCGGCGTAGCGTCAGGCCTTCCGCCGCGGCTTCGGGGCCAAGGGAGTCCAGGCGGGTCAAGAGGTTCAGGTCCGGAGGAAGCGCAATGTCCAACCCGACCGCCTCGAACCCCTCAAACGCGATCGGAAGTCCCTCGCCGGCCAGCCGGGAGTACCGGGCCACCGCCACGGCCGACGCCGGGTCAGTCACGTCGTGAAACAGTGTCAGCATCCGCCCTACCCCCCGCCGGATTTGGTGCATTGCGCGCGTATGTGCGCGGGATCGCCCATCGTGGCTGGGGCTGGGGGCGGGGCTGCGGCTGGGGTGATGGGGTCAGTGCTCACGGCTGACCTGCACTTGGTGCATTGAGCGCGTATGTGAGCAGGGTTGCCCATCGTGGCTGGGGCTTGGGGCGGAGCTGCGGCTGGGGCGGTGGGGTCAGTGCCCACGGCTGACCTGCGCTTGGTGCAATTGCGCGCGTATGTGCGCGGGATCGCCCATCGTGGCTGGGGCTGGGCTGGCTGGGGCGGTGAATTATGCCGGCGTCTCAGGACTGGTCAACGTCCAACAACAACGAGGCGATGCGGTCTCGGTGCCACGACGCGGTGCCGTAGGCGCCCTCAAGGGCCTTGCCGCGCTTCAGCCACAGGTGCAGATCGTGTTCCCAGGTGAAACCGATGCCCGCGTGGGCCTGTAAAGAGTTCGTGTTGGCCAGTCGCTCCGCGTCTGAGGCAAAGGACTTTGCGACGCTGGCCGCCTCAGTACGGTCCGCCAGATCGTGTTGGACGGCGTAGGCGGCATACCACGTGGCGGCCCTGGAGGTCTCGACCTGCAACACCGTCTCGGCAAGCAGGTGTTTGACGGCCTGGAACGAGCCGACCGGACGGCCGAACTGCTCGCGCTCTTTGACGTAGGCCACGCTCATCTCCAAGACCTGCTGGCCGGTGCCGTTCAGCCACGCCGCGGTGGCGACCGCCGCCCGATCAAAGGTCCGGGCGTAGGCGTCGGCGTCGTCGGTCAGCAGCGTGTCAGACGACGTGATCGCCTCCACCGTGAACACCCGGCGCCCCAGGTCCAGCGAGTCAACCTGACTGGCGGTGAACGAATCGGCGCCGACCAGGTGTAGAGCGCCGTCCTCCTCCAACAGCAGCCCATCGGCGATGTCGGCATCAACGGCGACCGGGGCGTCGCCCAATCGCACCGTGACGATCGCCTCACCCGACGCGATCCGGGGCAACCATTCCTTCTTCGTCGCCTCGCTGCCGTAGTCGGCGATGGTGGGGGCGACGACCGCCCCGGTCTCAAGCAACGGTTCGGTCAGGTTGGCCCGCCCGGCTTCCTCCAGCAGCAGCGACATCTCGACATCGCCCATGCCCAGACCCCCGAAGTCCTCTGCCACGCCCACACCGACGAACCCGGTTTCGGCAAGATGGGTCCACTTCGATGGATCGCGGGGCCCATCGGCATCCCAGACACTGCGGACGTAGTCAGGGGTGTATTCGCCGGTCAAGAACTCCCGGGCGCCGGCCGCCAGGTCCTTGGCATCATCGGTGAAATCGAAGTACATGATCGGCTCCTAGCTGTCGGTACCGGCGGCGGCCGCGGCGGTCGACCGTGACCCCGCTGGCGTTGCAGCGGCTGGACGTGGTTCCTTCGGCAGACCCAGGACGCGCTCGGCGATGATGTTCTTTTGGATCTGTGTGGTGCCGGCATAGATGCAGGCCGCCCTGGCGTACCAATAGTGCTTGTGCCACGACGGGATGTCGACGCCGTCCAAAACGTCATCGGCCAACTCGGCGTACGGCCCCAACACATCCATCCCGGTTTCGAAGATGTCACGTTCCATCGTCGACCAGAACAGTTTGTTGAGGCTGGCCTCGGGCCCGACCGGGTTGCCGTTGGTGATGGAGGTCAGGGTGCGGTTGCCGTTGTGCCGAAACACCTGGTTACGCACATGCAGTGCCGCCAGTTTGTCGCGTACCCGAGGATCGTCTTGGACGCCGCGGGCCTTGATGATCCCGGTCAGGTCGTCAAGGTTCTTCTGGAAGCGAACATGGGACCCCAGACCGGTACCCCGCTCGAAGGACAGAGTGGTCATCGCGACCCCCCAGCCGTTGTCGACCCCTCCGACCACGTTGGCAGCCGGGACGCGCACGTCGTCGAAGAACACCTCGGCAAACCCCGCATCGTTGTTGATCTGGGTGATGTTGCGCACCTCGATGCCCTCAGAGGTCATATCGATCATCAAAAAAGTGATGCCCTTGTGCTTGGGTACATCGGTGTTGGTTCGTACCAACATGAAGATCCAGTCCCCGTACCGGCCTTGAGAGGTCCAGATCTTCTGGCCGTTGACGATGTAGGTGTCGTCTTCCAGCACTGCGGAGGTGCGGATGGCTGCCAAGTCCGATCCGGCGTCGGGCTCGGAGAACCCCTGACACCAGATGTCGTCACAGGACAAAATGCCGGGCAACCACTGCTGCTGCTGTTCTTTGGTGCCATGGACCATCAAGGTGGGGCCGGCAAGGCCCAGGCCCAAGGTGTTGATGCGATTGGGCGCGCCCAAACGGGCATATTCTTCGGCAAAGATCGCCTGGGTCATCAGGTCGGCATCTTGTCCGCCGAATTCTTTGGGCCATGAGATCGCGGCGTACCCCGCTTCATACAACGTCCGTTCCCACGCCTTGTACGACGGCAGTTCCTCGCTGGACTTCAAGGGCGGCAACGGCTCAGCGGGAACGTTGTCGGCCAACCAGGCACGGACCTCCTCGCGAAACACCTGTTGGTCAGGCGTGGGGTTCAGATCCATGGGGCGTCCTCTGGTCGTCATGGGGCACGTGCAG
>JBBSNE010000151.1:0-6700 GCA_038232815.1 Euzebyales bacterium
CCCCGTTGGGCGATGACATCGGCCATCTTCCGGCTGGCTTCGTCGATCATCACGTCACCGAACATCACCGCCCCGGTGGCCTGTTCATCGGTTGCCCTGGCGTAGGCGGCAAGAAGGTCGGTGGCGTGGTCAAACTCTTCCTGGGTCGGGCTGAACACCTCGTTGACGATGTCGACCTGGGCCGGGTGAAGGACCCATTTCCCGTCATAGCCGAGCGTTTTGGCCATCGTGGCCACCTCTCGCAGACCCTCCTCGTCCTTGATCTTGGCGTAGGGCCCGTCGATGGCCTGGACCCCGGCGTTGCGGGCGGCGACCAGGATGCGCATCAACACGCCGTGCCACATGTCACCCGGGTAGTCCGGCGACCGAGACCCCAGGGTCGTGCCGGGCATCCCGAGTGCGGCGGCCATGTCCCCCGGCCCCAGGATCAGCGTTTCCAGGCGGTCTGAGGCGAACGCGATGTCGTCGATGTTGGTCAACCCTTGCGCATCCTCGATCTGGGCCTCCAGGCCCAGGCGGTGTGGCAGGCCGGTCTCGTCCTCGACCATGCGCAGCAGGTGATCGACGAACTCGATCTGACCCGGGTTCTGGACTTTGGGAATCATCACACAATCGATGTGGGCCCCGGCCTTGCCGACGATCTCGATGATGTCACGGTGGCAGAAGTGAGTGTCGACGGCATTGACACGGACCACGACGGTTTTGTCGCCGAAGTCCTGCTCTTGGAGGGCCGTCACGACATGCGTGCGGGCCTGCCCCTTCTCACCGGCGGCGACAGAGTCCTCGAGGTCCAAGAACAACTGGTCGACGGTCATGCCGGCGGCCTTGGCAATCATCCGGGGGTTCGACCCCGGGACAGCCAGGCAGCTACGGCGGGCGCGGGTGGGGGCGGAGGAGGGTGACATGGGTCGGCAGGATAGCCCCTGTGATCGTACCGATACCGGCCCCTAGGCCGGTTAGGCCCCGATCGGGACGAAACCGCCCGCCCCCGTCAGCCCGTGACCGCCCCCAACTGCGCCCCCGAGACCAGTTTGGCGTATTTTGCCAACACGCCGGTGGTGTATCGAGGGTCGGGATGTTTGACTGCTGCCCGACGTTGTTCCAAGGTCGGTTGGTCGACCTCTAGATCCAGGGTCCTGGCGGCGATGTCCAGCCTGATGGTGTCGCCGTCGGCGACCAGTCCGATGGGGCCCCCGTCGACTGCCTCGGGTGCGCAGTGGCCCACCGAGAGGCCGTGTGTTGCACCCGAGAACCTTCCGTCGGTCACCAACGCCACATCACCGCCCCGCCCGACACCCTTGACGGCGGCGGTCACCCCCAGCATCTCCCGCATCCCCGGGCCGCCCTTTGGCCCTTCATAACGGATGACCATGAAGTCCCCGGGCTGAAGGCGGCCGTCGAGGACGTACTCCATGGCGGCCTGCTCTCCCTCGAACACCCGCGCGGTCCCCTCAAACACCATGTCATCGACCCCGGCGATCTTGACGATCGCCCCATCGGGGGCCAAGGAGCCGCGCAAGACGGCCAGGCCGCCATCGACGTTGATCGGCTGGTCCAACGGTCTGATGACCTCACCGTCGGGTTCGGGGATCGGTTCCAGATCCGCAAGGTTCTGTTCCACCGTCCGGCCGGTCACCGTCAGGCACGACCCGTCGATCAGGTCGCGTTCCAACAGCATCTTCATCACCACCGGGATACCGCCGACTTCATCGATGTCACGCATCAAGAACCGGCCGTGGGGCCGCGAGTCGACGATGTGGGGCACCCGACGGCCCATCATGTCGAAGTCGTCCAAGGACAGCTCGACCTTTGCCTCATGGGCGATCGCCAGCAGATGCAGCACCGCGTTGGTCGACCCGCCGACGGCCATCACGACGGCCATCGCGTTCTGTAGCGATTCCTTGGTAATGATCTGGCGGGCCCGAACCCCCTGCTCCAGCAGTCCCATCACTGCTGCACCCGACCGCTTCGCGTAGTCAAGACGGCGGGGGTCGATTGCAGGGGCCGAGGCGGACCCGGGCAACGAGATTCCCATGGCCTCCAGCGCGCTGGCCATGGTGTTGGCGGTGTACATCCCCCCACAGGACCCCTCCCCCGGGCAGGCGTTGGCTTCGATGTCGTGCAGACGCTGGTCGTCGATCGTGCCGGCGGCGTGGGCGCCGACTGCCTCGAAGACGTCCTTGATGTCGATGTCGGCACCGTCGAGGGTGCCGGGCATGATGGACCCGCCGTACAGCACCACAGCGGCCAAATCCATACGCGCTGCGGCCATGGCCATGGCTGGGATCGACTTGTCACAGCCGGCGAACAACACCATCGCGTCCAGACGTTCTGCATGCATGACCGTTTCGACGGAGTCGGCGATGACTTCCCGGCTGACCAGCGAGGCCCGCATCCCCTCGTGACCCATGGCGATTCCGTCAGAAACGGCGATCGTCGTGAACTCAAGCGGAAACCCGCCGGCGTCACGTACACCGTCCTTGGCGATCTCCGCCAGTCGCTTCAGTGGCAGGTTGCACGGGGTCACCTCGTTCCAGGATGAACCGACGCCCACCTGCGGCTTGCCGAAATCCTCCTCGGTCATCCCCACTGCCCGCAACATCGCGCGCGCGGGTGCCTTGGTGGGGCCGTCGGTCACATCGGTACTACGTGGGCGTTGCATCTGTTCTCCTGCACGTCATCGTCGAAGAGTCCACACGATAGTGGTCCGGGGTCGTGTGAGGAAGTCTGGTCGAGGCTTTGTCGGCGGCGTTTGACGAGCCAGCTGGGGGGAACGATCCCGCACGATGGACTGGAGTCGCTACCCCGGCAGTGATCCGGCCGACCCCCACGGGGTTGCCGATCTGCTGGGGCGGGCGTGCTTGGAGGTGTCCAGCACGGCCGTCGAGGGAACCCGGTTCTTGTTCAGCACCAGTCAGATGTTGCAGGTCAGTCGTGAGATAGAACAGACCTCGCTGGTCCAACCGGGCACGCCGTTGTTCGTGGGCGTCCAGCATGCCTACCGCCTGGATGAACAGGCGGATGTCTACACCAGCCTTGTGGCGGCCGGTCTGACCGTCCACGCCTTCGGAGTCGACGAGGGAACGTTGCTGCCGGGCATCAACTGGATCCAGGTGCCCGTCGCGCCCCATTCTCTGGGTGCGTCGTGGTTTCTTGTGCGAGACGGTGAGGAACCCCATGCCCTGGTGGGCTTTGAGCTGAATCCCAACGACCTAGATCGTCGGTGGGAAGGCTTTGAGACGCGTGATCCTGCCTTGGTTCAAGGCATCTTGCACTACCTCAAGGATCTGGCCGGGGAACGTTCGTCCAAGCCGGACGGTGAAAGTCTGTAGCTTGCCCTCATGAGTGAGGTTCCCACATCGGGCAAGGGTGCCCAGACACGGGCAAAACTGCTGCACGCGGCCGCCGAGGAACTGGTGGAGTCCGACGGCAACCTTGAGGTCGCCGCCGTCGCCCGTCGGGCGGGCACGTCCATCGGTCTGACATACCGCTACTTCCAGAACAAAGGCTCGTTGGCTGCTGCCGTTGTCGAAGACTTCTTCGACCGCCAGGACAAAGCGGTGCTGATGGCGGAGATAGAGGCCGATTCCTGGCGCAAACGGGAACGCCGCCGCATCGAACTGATGGTGGCCTTCCACTACGCCGAACCGCTGGCACGTGTGGCGTTGGGCGGGCTGGCACGTGAGCCCGAGGTCGCCGCCGTCATGCTTGACCGCCAAAGCCGCCAAGCCGCCCTGGTGGCGGCGATGCTGGCACGTGGTCAAGATCTGGGGATGGTCGATCCCGATCTGAATCCGTCCATCGTGGGGCCGATGATCCTTGGGGCCATCCGTGAGGGACTGCGTGTCGCGCTTGCTGCGGGGGAGTATCTGGGTGCGGGAGAAGTCACTGACCAGATCTTGTCATTCGTGGACGTCGTGACCAGAATTCCGGACTGATGTGATTCGGTGACGGGAGGAGAAGACTGAATGGGAGTGGTCACGGCGGTCTGTGTGACCCGGGCGGTCCATCCCCGAACCGCTCGTTCGGACGCACCGACTGGCATCGACAAGGCGCCGGTGGATCGCGTGTCGCTGACCACAACCGGCGTCGTGGGCGACAAGGTCTTGGACACCGTCGATCATGGGGGAGTGGACAAGGCGGTCTACGCCTATGCCGACGAGGACGCCCAGTGGTGGTCTGAGCAACTGGACGAGGGCATCCCTGCGGGACGGTTCGGAGAGAACCTGCGAACAAGCGGGGTCGACCTGGTGAGCGCGGTGATCGGCGAGCGGTGGCAGATCGGTCGTGTGGTGGTGGTGGAGGTCAGCGAGCCGCGGGTGCCCTGCGCCACCTTCCAACACCATATGGATCAGCGCTCCGGGTGGGTCAAGCGCTTCACCGCCGCGGGCCGGACCGGAACCTACCTTCGGGTCGTTCACCCCGGTGAGGTGACGCCAGGCGATGCCGTGGACGTCGTCAGCCGACCGGATCACGGCGTGACTGTTGGCCGGTGGTTTCGGCACAACAGCCCAACCGACGCTCGTGCGCTTTTGGCTGCGGAGTCAGAGGAGTGGCAGATGGGTCCGGCGCTACGTTTCTATGTCCGGCGGGCACTGCCTGGAATCTAACCACGCGCAGTTGACCTGTACTAGAGGGCCTCGACCAGAGGCTCGAGCACCTCCGGTTGCTGGGTACCCAAGATCAGCGTGCCGATCCGTGATTCTTTCCATGCCTGCAGACGGTCGATGATCCGGTCGAGCGGACCGACCAGCGCACATTCGTCGACCAGTGCGTCGGGGACGGCCGCGGCGGCCTGATCCTTCTTGCCATCCAGGTAAAGATCTTGGATCTGCTCGGCCGCCTGCTCGAAGCCGTAGCGAGTGGCCAAGTTGAAGTAGAAGTTTTTGCCTCTGGCACCCATGCCGCCGATGTACAGGGCGAACAGGGGGCGTAGTTGGTCACGGCAGGCATCAAGGTCATCGCCCATCGCGACATGGGCCGTCGGGGCGATGTCGAAGTCGCTGCCGTCCCGGCGGGCCTTTGTAAAGCCGATGTCGAGGTTTTCGTTGTAGATGTCCTCGCGTTCGGGGGAGTAAAAGATCGGCAGCCACCCGTCACCGATCTCTGCGGTCAACTGGACGTTCTTCGGACCGATCGATGCCAGGTAGATGGGGATACGGTTGCGGACGGGATGGAGGATGGACTTCAGCGGCTTGCCCAGCCCCGTTGCCCCGTCGCCGGTGAAGGGAATCTGGTATTCCTCCCCCTGGAAGGCCAGGGGTTCGTCGCGCGCGATGATGGTCCGTACGATTTCGACGTACTCACGGGTGCGGGTCAACGGCTTGCCATAGGGCACCCCATGCCACCCCTCCACCACCTGCGGGCCGGACAGCCCCAGGCCCAACAACATCCGCTTGTCGCTGAGCGCATCCAAGGTCATCGCCGTCATGGCGGTGTTGGCCGGGGTCCGGGCAGGCATCTGGAAGATGGCCGAACCGACCTTGACATTGTGGGTCTTGGCCGCGACGTAGGCCAACACCGTTGCTGCATCCGACCCATAGGCTTCGGCCGCCCAGACCGAATCGATCCCGACCTTGTCCGCGTGTTCGATCAACGGCAGGACGTCGCCGATGGACGATCCGGAATACCCGATGTTCAGGCCAAGGCGCATGCGGGGGGGCTCCTGGTTGCAATGCTGATGAGTGAACTCAGGTTCTACCAGTCCCGCATACCGGCGACCAAGGCAGGTTCGGCAGCACAGGTGGCGACGACATTGGCCCAAAGGTGATCATCCGTTATCCCCTGACGGCGGGCGATCGCGTATTCCTGGGCCAGGTCGGTGCCGAACATCGCGGGGTCATCGGTGTTGATCGAGAAGGCGACTCCCGCCTGGGCCAGTGTGTTGATCGGCACCTCTTCGATGGCCGTGACCGCCCCGGTACGGACGTTTGATGTGGGGCAGACATCCAGCCCGATTCCCCGTGCGTTCAACTCACCCAACAGTGCCGGGTCGGCGGCGGCCCCGATCCCGTGTCGAATACGCTTGGGCTTGAGCGTTTCCATGACCTCACGGACCATTTCGGGACCCCCGACCTCGCCTGCATGGGGGACCACGGCCAGGCCGGCTTCACGAACCATCGCGAAGACCCGTTCGTAATCCCGGGGTACCGCCCATGCCTCGTTGCCGCCGATCCCCAGTCCGACGATCCCACGCTCTGCATAACGGACGGCCCACTTCGCGGTCTGTTCTGCAAGATCTCTGTCGACCGTCCAGAACAGGTCCGGCGTCAGGCGCATCACAACTCCGTGGGCGTCGAGGGCCTCTTCAGCACCGGCGCAATACCCCTCGAACAATGCGTCGAAGGTCACCCCCCGTAGCGTCCGTTCGGCGGGGGAGAAGATCGCCTCGACATAGCGGGCACCGTGGCTGGCTGCCTGGGCAGCGTAGTCCAGAGTGATCTCCCGGAAGTCCTGTTCTGTTTGGAGGCAGTTTGTGGTCAGGTTCCACACGTCGAGGAAGTGGTCGAAGCTGGTGAAGGCGTAGAGCGCGGCGATACCTTCAGCGGTGTCTGCCGGCAACGGCCTGTCGTTTCGTTTGGCGATGCGCAGCAGCACCTCGGGGCGGATCGTCCCCTCCAGATGCACGTGCAGTTCACCTCGCGGAGAGGACGTGGTCGCTTGCATGGGATCGAAAGCCTACGGGTTGTTAGCCTGAGCG
>JBBSNE010000152.1:0-6631 GCA_038232815.1 Euzebyales bacterium
GCACTCGACGAGCTCGACCGCATCCGCCAGGTCACCCTCACCACCGGCGACACCACCATCCAGGCCATCACCCGCCGCACCAGCCTCCAACAGCAGATCCTCGACGCGCTCGACGTCGATACCCGCACCTGGACCAAACCCTCATCCACTGACCCCCACACCACTACATCTTGTGGTCGTAGGGACAAACATGCCCGACGAAACGCCGCTGACCAGCCATTATGCACTCAACCCGTCAAAGTCGGGTCAAGCATCCGGGCCAGATGGCTCAAGGCGGGCGGGGTGGACGTGGCCGAGGTAGGTCGACAGCAGCGGCAGCCGGGCCTGCACGTCGACACCCGTGCGGTAGCCATCGAGCACGGTGTTGACCGCGAACGAGTGGCGCAGATCGTGGATCCTCGGACGACATGACGCCGAGCGGGGTTGGAGCCCGGCGTGGTCGACCAGTTTGCGGAAGGTCCAGTGGACGTTGCTGTAGCCCAGCCGGGTCCCGGCGGTAGAGACCAACATCGCCGGCGTGTCGGGCTCAGGGAAGTTCCGGTCGCGTAGTTGCAGGTAGCCGGTCAGCGCTCGGGTCGTGGTCGGATGCAGCGGCACCTGCCGGTCCTTGCCGAACTTGGTGGAACGCACTACCAGCAGACCGGCCCGCACGTCGAGATCGCCGCGGTCCAGGCGGATGGCCTCACCAATGCGCATCCCGGTGACGACGAGCAGACCGAGCAGCGTGCGGTAGGTCGCCCTGCGCAGCGACGTCGACAGGATGTCGGTGGCGGCCAGCAGTGCGGCGACCTCCTCGTCGGCGTAGAGGTAGGGGGTCGCACGCTTGGAGCCTTCCGGCAGCAGCTCGGGGGGCGGCACCTCGGTCGCCGGATCGATGGTCGACAGGTAGGTCGCGAACCCGCGCACCACCGACAGCCGATGGGCGTGCCAGTTGACGCTGACGCCGGTGGGCAAGCTCGCCCACGTCACCGCGTGCTCGACGGTGACCGTGACCACGCCAGCGTCGTCGAGATGGTCGACGAACTGGGCGAGCAGCTTTCCGGCCCGTTCAAGTTTGTAGCCCATCGCCCGACGCACCGACAGGTAGTCGACAAGGGCTGCATGCAGCGGGCTCATGCTCCACCTCCCGGCCACGGGCGGGCAAGCGTGCGCAGCGCCTCGGTGTCGACCTTGGCATAGATCGCCGTGGTCAACTGCGACCGGTGCCGCAGCAGCTGGCCGATCTCGACCAGCGGCGCCCCGGCAGCCAGCAGCTGGGTCGCGACGGTGTGCCGCAACCGGTGTGCCCGGACTGTGTCCAACCCTGCACGCTTCCCGGCAGCCGAAACCACGTGGGAGACGGCACCCGTGGTCATCGGGCCGTGTGGCGCGCGCACTCGAACGAACACCCGACGACCCTGGGCGGTGGACGGCCGTCCGCGTTGCAGGTAGCCGACCAGCGCCTTGCCGACATCGTCGGGCAGCGGGAGACGCTCATGGCGGTCCCCCTTGCCACGCACCACCAGTTCACCGGCGCGCCAGTCGATGTCATCGAGCTCGAGGGCGGCGACCTCACCAGCGCGCAGCCCCAGCCGAACCAGCAACATCAACACCGCGAAGTCCCGCCGACCGTTGCGGGTGCGCCGATCGGGTGCGGCCAGCAACCGGGACACCTCGGCCGGCGCCAGTCCCTTGGGAAGGGCGGCCAGATGCCAGGACGCCACTGACGGCACGGCCGCGACCAGCGAGACCTCCAGGATCCCGTCGACATGCAGGAACCCCAGCAGGGACCGCAGCGCGGTCACCGTCATCTTGGCCGACCCCCGACTCTGGCCCGCACACGTCTTGACGACGAACGCGGTGACCTGCGCCGCGGTCAGCCTTGCCAGATCAACCTCGCCGTCGACCTCCCGTCCAGCCACGAAGCCTGTGACCGCGTCGACGTAGCCACGTGCCGTGCCTGCGGTCAGCCCCCGTTCGCCGGTCAGGTAGCCGCGGTAGCGCTCCAACAGCACCCGCGCCGGCGTGAGTTCCGGCTCCGGCGCCGAGCCGACCACCTCCAGCGCGCGCAGGTAGGCCAGCAGCGGCCCCAGCGCCTTGACCGTGCGGTGGTTCGTATACCCGGCTTGCCGACGGCTGGCGAAGAACTCCTCGACGACCTCCGGCGAGGCCAACACCGAAGCCTCCAGCCCCCGTTCGGCAAGCCAGCGGCTCAGATGCGCCACCAAGAACAACTGCGGCTTGATCCCCGTCGCCGGCTTGTAGCCCTTCCGGGACAACTCGGTGGCCAACCCTTGTGCGTACGGCTTCAACGGGCCCGAGAACCGGACCCCCAGCAAGTTCAACATGCTCGTTCCTCTTCATCGATGAAGAGACGAGCATCCCCAAACAGCCAGGATTATGCCGACCCCGACAGCCCGAGGACCGCCCTGACGCCGCTGTCCGGGACGATCCAGCGGCCCAGGTCGGCATAATCCGGAGGTCGGCGTAATGGGTCTTATGCCGACATCGGCATAAGACCCAGTTGCCCAACGTGGAGTCATAGACCCCCAGCTCGGCAGCGACCTTCGCGATCGGCCGGCCCGTCGCCCGGACCAGCTCGACCGCGTCACGTTTGAACTCGTCACTGAACTTGCGTCTACTGCGCTTGTTGTTGTTTTCCATGCAGACATCCTGTCATCTCAGGTGTCCGGCTGCACGGGGGAGGTCCAACCCGGCCACCGACCCGGTCGATCGGACCGTGCAACTGAACACGTCAAAGCCCCCGTCGACGACATGTCGCCGACGCAAACCCCCAGGTCAGGCGCCCTTCGAGACACTTGGCTCCAGATAACGACCAACAGCCTCTACAAGTGGGAACTGATCTACCCCCGCGGGCCCTGGTCGGGCCTGACAGACGTCGAGTTCGCCACCCTGACCTACGTCCACTGGTTCAACACCCGCCGCCTCCACGGCGAGATCAACGACGGCCCCGGCTACACCACAACCGCGGCCCTCGAAGCCGAGTACCGTCAATTCGTCTCAACCACCCACGTCGAGACTCAAACCCCTGAGTGTCCATGAAACCCGGGGCGGTTCACCCGCTACGACCGTCGGGGCCTTCGTCTGCCTGATGCAGTCGACCCGACAGGGAACCCATGACGCCTGCACGGCGTCATACTGTTCGTTCAAGGATCGGAGTCATAGTGATGGCAAGGGCTCAAACCAAGAATGTGGCGACCCGCTGTGGCACGATCCTCCTGGTGGCGGGTCTGCTTGGATGCACCGGAACGGCATCATCGCCAGCTTCGGTCCCATCGGGTTCCGTGACTGCGCCCGACGCTCGTCAGGAACAGTCGCGCACCCCGTCGGCCACGCCATCGTCTGGCCGTGGCTCCACGGACCCGAGCGCCACGGCATGGTCGCCGCCCGTCCCTGCCCCCGAGGTGGTCGACAAGCAGCCCCATGCGCCAGCGGGCGGCAAAACCTTGGCCGCGTGGACGGATTCAACTTCGGAGTTGACAGATCTCTGGTCGACATTCTCGTTGAGCGGATCACCGCCCCGCATCGATGATGGGATGGCGATCCTGCTGGTCGCCAGTGGCGAGTCTGGTTCCTGCCCCTACGTGCTGGAGCGTGTCGATGAGGCTCCCGGCAGGGTCGACCTCACGCTGACCAGGGATCCGAACTCTCCCGAGCAGGCCGTAACCCAGTTGCCTGCCGGTGGGTTCGAGATCGTCTGCACGGCCGATTTCCAACCTATCACGTTCGTCGTCGCCCTAGATTCTACCGTGGTGAGCCCGCCCTTCGACGTCGACTTCGGACGATTGGTCGTCACCGTCGAGGAGCCGAACGTGGTCGCTGAAGCCCCATCGTCGTGACTACGTCGAGTCGCCACTTGCTCACGGACGGTGCCGGTGAGGTAGTGCCGCATGATCGCCAACCGCGGCGGGCGCATGACCTCCCGGTTGACGTGTGTCTGACTTATCGACACAGATCGGCGTGGAATGAGCCAACATGGTCGGGTCCGGGTTGGGGGTCATCTTGCCGTTCTTGCCGGCGGGTGGCAAGGCGTCTCAGCCGGGCGGTTTCGAGGCCGGCATGGCAGGCTTTGCGGATGGCGTGGCCGCGTCCGGTGTGTTCGTCGTCGGGTGTTGTAGTCGATGCGCCAGTCTGCGGTGAGGACTTGGGCTTCGAGCAGGGAGTCGAACTGCCAGCCGTTGAGGAACTCGTCGCGCAGGCGGCCGTTGAACGACTCGATCCAGGCGTTCTGCCAGGGCGAGCCGGGGTCGATGAAGATGGTGTCGGTGCCGACCTGTCGACACCAGTCTCCCACAGCATGGGCGACGAACTCGGGCCCGTTGAGTTCTCAACCGGTGTCAAGTGTTGCGCGGCGCTCGGGTCGGGTTCATGCTGCGTGTGGAACGAGCGGTGCTTCGGGCCGCTCAGCGACTCCTGATTCGGTTCGCTCGTTCGCGATGGTCCTCGCAATCGTGTTGCCTGGGGAACCGTTCCTAGGAACGGAAGCGAGCGCAAATAATTGGGCAAGCGGAGGTATCGTGGCGGTGGCTGATAGCCCAAATCATACCTACCATAAGCTCGGACTAACTCCAGCAGGTACCACATCGATTAACTGGGGAATGAGTCGAGTTCGTGATGACACAATTATGACAATTAGCTTGAAGGGTGCGTGCACAGTGACGGTGGATGTCTGCAGTCAGGATGGTCGATACGAAGACGGAAATGCCCCCATTGGCACCATAGCCTACTGGAACGAAACCTCTGGGGCAACCATTTGCGCAAACTATGTTTCGAATCCCAGCATATGTCAGCGTTGGCGAGTATATCTCAACCAGAATGATCAAGTGGGCCACAACACGGATCAGCGACGACAGCTTGGTTGACACGAAGTGGGGCACTCCACCGGCCTTGACCATCGAGCAGCAGGATGCATGATTGGTTCTATACAAAGCAATGGCCACGAGTACTTCACCGACCACGACAAGGGTCATCTGTCCGCCTACTTCGGACAACCTTAAGACGTGAAGATTCTGGCCTGAAGACGAAAGGCTGCTCGATGACTCGGAAAGCATCATCTCACACAAGGAAGTTGATCGCCGCTGCCGCTGTCGCGACGATCGCAATGTCGGGATGCGCCCGCCCCGGCTCTCTCGCAACCACTCAGGAGCCCACCAGTGCGGTGCCTTCCGAGACGGCTGCCACCGAGCAAAGTGCGTCGGGCGACCCAATGTCTACCACAGAGGAACCGTCGGTCCCGCCCTGGGAGCGAAACGAGCCGGACCCGTCTCAGTCTCCGATGGCCTTTGGCGACGAAGAGCCCGAGCCGAGCGCCTACGCCTTCTCCGCCTATCTCGGCAAGTGCGCTGATTCAATAGGAAACATCGAGTCGAATTATCAGTCCTTGGCCGATGGAATTACCAAGACCGACGCCACCATCGTTGGGCAGGTCATCGCCGTCGAACCCGAAGAGCCAATGAACATGGAACCTGACTGGCCAGAGCCCGCATTGCTCCCCTTTGTAAAAGTGCTTGTTCGGGTTGACGATGTGCTAGCCGCAACTGCGAACGCCCCATCGCCCGGAGAAGTAGTTAGTTTCTCTCGACCCATCGGGTGCGGACAGACGGCGGATGCCATCGAGCAGTACCTTCCAGAGGAAGGCGTTATGGCCTTGGCACAGCTGACCTACCCCGGCGCCGAGGGTAACGAAACTCAACCCGTCGCATATGGTGCGAGTGGTCCATGGGGCATCAGCTTCGCCGACGACGCAGACGCTCCCCTCTACACCTTCGGTGGATATATCACCGACATCGATGGCCACGAATCGATTCGGGCTGCGGTTGCGGCCATCGATGAACTCGATCCCTCGGAATCCGACAGGTAGGACGTGCCGGTCCCGGCCCCGCACCGACGCGGGCGGGCCAGGCTCGGCCTCGACCACGGGACGGACACGCCCATCGTCGTCGAGACGCGCACCGACGAGCGTGAGCAGGAGTCAGTGCCCACGGCCACCGGACAGTTGATCCGGCGGTTCGCCCATGATCGTCCACTCAGAGTCATCGGGGCCGAGCTGTCCGTGGGGGACTTTGTGAGTATGACATCTTGATCTGGCCCCGGTAGGGGGTGTTGTGATGGGGCGGATTCAGAGGATCGTCCCATCACGGTGGGGCCAAATCGAGTTGACAAACTCAACTTTGTCTGCATTCGAGTTTGAGCGGGGTCATGCTGGGGTGACGGTGGCCAGAAGGTCCCAGTTGGGACGGCCGGCGTAGAGCAGCACGCGGGTGCGCCAGTTGCCGAACTTGGTCATCCCGATCCCGACTTTGACGAAATCGGGCGTGTTCGGGGGTGGGTGAGGGCGGATCTGGTGGTTCTGGGCCGATCGGAGGCCATGTAGCGTTCGTCCGAACCTAGATTGTAGGGGCACATCTGGGTGCGGGATGCTTGCGTAGACGGTGGTGGTGAGCGACTATGGGGCTATGCATCTCAAGACGAACCGGGTCCGCAGGGCCAACCGGACCTACGAGTATCCAGACCTCCTGACATAGTGGGCTGATTCGCTAGATTTCGGGGCCAGATCGTCGCTTTCGCACCCACAGTCGGATATAATCCCTTTCAAATAAGCAAGTCTTGGGATGTGGGGTTGAATGTGGCC
>JBBSNE010000153.1:0-6600 GCA_038232815.1 Euzebyales bacterium
CGACAGCTTTAGTGACCTCTGCCGGCAAGCTCAATTGGGCGATCTGGTCTGTGGTTTGTCGACGGATCCGTTCGCTGTCAGGCGCCGACTCCGGTGCCGACCGATCAACTTCGGACAGTGACATGTCAATATCGGCCACCAGGGCGGGAACCCTGTCGGGACGAGAGTCCCCAACCTTGCGAATCTCTTCCAGGCGGTTCTCCGCAAAGGCCAGCTGCAGTTGGGCGCGTGCCGACGGACTGCGGGCAAACACGAGCTGCGCTGATTCGGTGCCACGCTTCACCGCGTACAGCACATCCCCCGGAAGGGACCGTTGGCTGGCGGCCAACGCCACACCAGAGGTGGACAGCATCATCATGATCGCCAACAACGGGGCCAGCGCCCTGGGCATGGTCCGTCGACGGGATGGCGAACTGACTCGGCGATCAGCACCCGACCGTCGTCGGTCCACACTTTGTGTCGCGGCACAGTCATTTCGAGTCCCACGGGCGGGCAACACAGCCCTGATCTTTCGCAGTCGTGCGGCTTCGGTATGAATGACCCAAAGGTGACGGGCCGCGGTTTCCACGTCGATGGGGGACACGTAGGCGTCCTCCAACAACTCGGCGGTCGCCGGGTTGCGATCATCGTGGTCTGTGTAATCCATGTTTGGTGATTTCGATGCAGATGAGTAGGGAATGAGGTGTATTGGCTAAGACGTTTCTGAGTCCTCGGCCGATGCGCCCTGTGACAAATCATTCTCGCCTGACAATTTTGGTGCGGATGCGGTGCCCTCCAACAGGCGTGCCAAGGCCCGTTCCCCGCGGTGTTGGAGGCTGCGAACAGCCCCTTCGGTCTTGCCAAGTATCACGGCAGTCTCTGGAGCGGAGAGATCGGCGACATAGCGCATCTCCAGCACTGCTTGCTGATCTGCGGACAGATGCGACAAGGCCGCTCGCACGACAGCCCTCCTTTCATTTCGCATGGCGATTTCAGCCGGACCGTCTGCGGCCTCCGCACAATCGAAGCTGGAAAAGTCGTCGGTGATGTCCTCGGCCCTGCGCCTGACCTTTCGGACATGGTCCAACGCATTGAAATACGCGGAGCGAAACAGCCAGACCTTGATTGCCGCCGGACCGCCATGGATCGTGTGCCCCTTTCGCAACAATTCGATGAAGGTCGCCTCCAGCAGATCCTCTGCGGCGGCCCGGTCCCGAACCCTGGCAACCAAATAACCCAGAAGTCGGTCGGAAAGGTGGACATACACCTCCCCCACGGCATCAGGATCACCTTGGCGCACGCCATCGGCGATGTCATCCCCGAACGGCATCATGCAGCACGATCTCCTTGTGCTACACGCATCTTCACGACAGAACTGCTTTCTGGAGATGTCCGGATGACCAGCACCGTTTGCTCTACCCCGTACGTCCTAGGACTGACACAGCGGGTGAATCTGATCGACGAGCCACGACTGTAACGCAACGCAAAGCTTCAACCAGAAAGTTTTTCAAGGAGTTCACGATGGCGCAGGGCCCTCAGACTGACTACACGCCCGTTTCGACCCTGTCGTTGCAAGAACTGCGCGTCCAACTTCTGCAGCGGGCGGCCGCAACCGCATCTCGGGCACGCACCGTCCGGTCTCGGGGGGACCTTCGAACTGCTCAAGCGTTGGAAGTGCGAGCCGCCAAACTCAAAGCCATTGCACGATCGGTTAACGTCGGCTGAAATGACGCATGTGACAATATGATGTCATGGCGTAATCTGGCAGGAGCAAACCTATTGCACCTGTTTCCACATCAAGGAATAGATTACACATGGCAACTTCAGAACAAACCGTCAGAGGTTATCTAACCGCGTTACGTGACCCCGACTCGTTGAAAGACGAACAGGCCATTGAAGGCAAAACCGCAGAACTACAACAGACCGACGACGTCATCGAGCGGCTGAAGTTGCAAGATGAATTGCGCGACCTGCGCGCCCCTTCCTTGGAATCAGCCGAAGATGACTTCGTCGGACATGCCAAGGCATGGGCAGACGAGTCCGGTATCAGCGCTGACGCCTTTGCCGCCGAGGGCGTGAGTGCCGCAGTGCTCCGCCGTGCAGGATTCCAAGTGGGCCGGTCATCGCGATCAAGGAAATCGACATCCCGAAAGTCGGGTGGGTCTCGGGTCACCACCGAAGAAGTGGTTTCGGCGATCCCCTCGGACACGTTCACCGTCAAACAGTTGCGGGAGACCTCCGGGGCCTCACCGGCAGTTGTGCGCAAAGCGATTGCGCAGGAGGAAGAGGCCGGCCGGGTGGCGGCGTTGGGTGCCGATCCCGACCATCGCGGGCCCGGTCGCGCGCCGACGTTGTATCGGCGGTCATAGGCAGCCAAAGAACTACGATCCTGTGATGTCACCCCGCCCCACCGTGGCCGTTTGCCAGGTGGCGGGGGCGGCGTTGATCGCCCTCTTGACAGTCATGGTGCACGCAGGCGGCGTGATGGCGGGGGAACCACGCGGCACCACGATACGAGTCAGCGGTGGCAACCGGTTCGAGACGGTGGTGGGGCTCTCCGAATACGGCTTTGACCGTGCTGAGGCAGTCGTGTTGACGGTGGCCGATGATCCCAATGTGGCATCGGTGTCGGCCCCACTGGCTGCCCGCCTGGGGGGCCCGGTCCTGCTGATCCCGCCGGGTCTGCTCCCACCCGTGGTCAAAGATGAGATCGCCCGCTTGGATCCCTCCCTTGTTCTTCTGGTGGTGCGTGGACCCACGATTGACCAGGGGCTGACCGACGATCTGCACGCCTTGGGCCGAGAGGTGCAAGTGGTCCAAGAGCCTGACTTGGCGGGCGTTGCCACGGCGATCGCTGAACGGCTGACCGAGTCGTCCCGGGTGTATCTCACATCGGGCCTTGACCCGACCCGTTGGATCGACACGTTGTTGGCCGCCCGCATGGCAGCCGAAGACGAGTCGCCGATCCTGTTGACCACTGCTGATGGCCTGATTCCCGAAGCTGCTGCCAGCCTGACGGCCAACCCTCCTCAAGAGGTGGTGCTGGTCGGGGACGTCACATCCCTCAGCGCCGCGGCTGCGCGTCAGGTCGAAGCCCTGGGCATCAGCACTCGTCGCATCGCGGGCGACGACATCTACGCCACGGCGGTGGAGGCGGCAAAACGTTCATGCGCCTCGGGCCCGACCTTTGTCGGAAGTTCCGTCAACTCTGCCGACGTTTCCGCTGCCCCGGCCGTGGCGGCCGCGCGCTGCGGACAATTGCTGTTGACCGAACCTCGGGACCCTGCGTTGTCCCCTGTGACCCTGCAGGCGTTGGCTGAACGCTCCCCCGCCGATCTGGTGGTGATCGGCGGCACTGCCACGATCTCTGACCGGGCCACGACGCAATTGGCCACAGCTGCAGGCTCGGCCGTCGCACGCCTCAAGGGGTTCAACGACCCAAGGACCTCAGGCGGGGACGTACTTGTGCTGTTCCTCGGGGCGGCTGTCACCGTCGCCGGTCTTGTGCGCCGTCCAAGCATCGGCCAGCAGACTGATACCCAACCCCAACGCGCTCCCAACCAGTAGCAGCGCCACAATCTGGACGATGCGGGGCGGCCAGGGATTCCAGGACAGCAGCGCACGCAGCGCATCGATGATGGAATCGTCTGGCCCCACAGTCCAGAAGTAGCGCAGGGCGACAAGCCATGCCAACCCGTGGACAACTGCGGCAGCTACAAGAAGCAGTCCAGCGGCGACCGTGTCGGAGACGGACGTGCTGGCAGATGCCGGGGCCCGCTGTGCGTCAGTGTGTCGCCGGCCGATGATTCTTGCCAATCCGATCGCGGCCAACACGACGACCCCCATCATCCCGGTTGCGAAGTACCTGCCGGCGATGCCGCGAATCCCGCCCTGCGGCGTGAAGCTCGCATAGGACTGCACGAAGGTGATTCCCACCACCAAGGTGGCGGGAAGCAGCAACGTCGCGGCATGCAGCGAATCGCGCCGCCACATCCCGGCCACGACGAGCAGCAACAAGATGATGGTGAGAACGGTTGCCGTCGTGGCGTCAAAACCCGTTTCGGCCCAACCGAAACCTCCCCAGAAGGTCTTCAGCAGGGTTTCGCCTGCCCTGTCCAAAAATTGGGCGGCCGGCCCGCTCACCACGGCATCGCGGGGCCCCCCGACAGAAGGCTGCACGGATCCGAAACGCACGACGTTCTCGACGTACCACCACGATGCCAGAGCACTGACCGCGGCCGCCACGCCAACGGATCTGATGATGTCGTAAGCCGTGCCGTGCCCCTGACGCCACGCGGCCAGATAGGCGGCGACCACTCCGACGGGCAGCAACAGGCCAAAACTTTTTGTCAGCATCGCTGCAAGGACCACCACACCGATCCGAAGGGCCGTTCGACGCGACACGTCCCCGCCGATGACCTGCGCCAACAGCATGGTGGCCGCAGCTCCAAGCACGATCAGCAGGCTGTCGTTGGTGACCACCGAACCCAGATGCGCAATCTGCGGCACGGTCAGCACGGCGATGGCAGCGACGGTCTCGACGCCGCGGCGCTGCCCCAGACCACGAGCCGTCCATGCGGCCAGAAGTGGTAACGGTGCCACCAACAGGACCGAGATCATTCGCATGATCCCGACAACCATGTCGAAGGGAAGATCGCGCCATCCTGGGATGACCAGCAGCAAAAGAGCCACCAGGCGGTAGTACAACGGGGGATGCTGGGGCATCTGGTTGATGCGCCCTGCCCCAACCCCGGTGGAAGGTCCCGGATCCGCAAAGGTCAGTCGTTGATCGCGTGGAACGGCTTCTTCGCCCGATCGTCCGTCGACACGCCGCTCCAACGGGGTCTGGGGGTTGTCAATGGACAACTGGTCGTAATAACCCAGCTGTTCTTCAGCCGCCAGGATCTCCGGACCCATGTGATCACTGTCAGGCGCAACCCATTCCCACAGGGGTATCGACACCGCGTCCAGGGCCAGATCGATGTGCTGTGGTTCATCGGCGGCCACGAACGGCGGCGGCAAAACCGACCACAGCGCCAGCAGCAACGCCCAGACCGCCACCACAAGCCATACCGTCCGGGTCGTCTGCCTGGCCGCGACACGGAACGAAAAGGCGCGCTGGTGCACCCCTATGGTCAGCCCAGCGCCTGCACGATGTCGTCCTCAAGACCAGGGTGGCCAGCCATGAACTCCGCCCGTTCGGACTTCACCCGCTTGACCGACGCATCGTATTCGTCAAGCCGGCCCAAACGCTCATACAGCTTCTTCGGCTCAAGGATCTCTTCATCGTCGATGTCAGGCACCCGGGTGGCGATCTGATACCCGAAGTCCGGATCGGTCTGCCACTGGATGGTGCCTTCAGCGATCGCTTTGACGATCGCGGAGGAATGACTGATCTCGATGTTTTTCGATCCCTCGACGTCAGGTCCACCACCGACCCGTCCGGTCGACATCAAGTACACCCCGAAGTCGTAATCAAGCGACTGGATCATCTCGGCCAGCCGCTTGGCCTGCATGTAGTCAAACCGCATGAAGAAAGGGTTGGTCCCGGGGACACGCAGGAACTTCCCCGCCTCGGCCGCCCCACCCGCCGATGTGCCTTTGGTCTCCCCCAGCATGAAGTAGGCGGCGGCCTGTTCTGCCGACGTCATCCGCGCCACACCCGGAATGATGGTTTCGTTGCGGTTGAGGATCAGCAGAAAGCTGGCTTTACCAAGCTTGCGGGGGTCGAAGTGCGGGATGTCTGCCAGTGGGAAGGTCCCGCGACCGTTGGCGGTGTAGGTGGCGTCTGCGAAATCGACGGCCCCATCCTTGATCATGACGTTTTCCAGCCACGAGTTCGGCTTGGTCAACGCCGCATGGATCGTGGGCTCGGCGTCTGGGTCCAAGCCGATCGTCTTGGCAAAACATCCGTCTTCTGTGGAGAACACGTCGCCGCCCCTGACCAGTGCGACGATGTCGTCTTGAACCGGCAGGGAGTTGTTCTGCTGTTGAAACGTCGTGGTCGTCTTGCCCGTGCCGGACAGACCGACGATCAACGCGACCTTGTCGCCCTCATCGGTCGGGATGACCTTGGCGCCGGAGTGCATCGCCAAGGCCCCCTGCTCGTAGACCCAGTCCATCCACATTCGCAGGCCCCCCATCTTCGACTCACCGAAGTAGTCGATGTTGAACACCCGGGTGACCTCGTTGTCCAAATCGATCGTGACCAACCTGTCCCCGGGGTAGCCATCCGCTGGGCAGGTCGGCGTGTAGATGATCGTCAACGCGTCATCTTTTGACCAGTCCCCGTCCCTGTCGAAATACAACTGTTGTTGCATCGCGGGGATGTTGGCCTGCGTCGCTTCGATGTACAGACGGGCCGCACGGCGCATCGGTGAGTTCTCCGGGCCGATGTACCCCTCGATCAGGATCATGTCCTGCGTTGCGATGTGGGCCTCTTGGCGTGCCACATTGTCGGCGTACTCAGCGGTGGCCATGGTCTGGACCTGGGTGGAGTCCGGATCATCGGTCACCAGATAGGTCGAACCGGCCGACCGGGCTGTCACCTCGGTGGTCACGGAGTAGTTGCCGAACTCGGTCACCTCCGCTTTGGGCATCTCTGCAGCCAGTGCCTGCAAC